>JAQXNQ010000447.1 GCA_029098085.1 Oscillospiraceae bacterium | reverse complement strand
AGTATGAGGGAGATTTATGCCCGTTTTTCCAATACAGATGAAGCGGAGGCTGCCATCCGCACCCTGCGGCAGCGCTGCGGCGGCATCCGGGCCTTTCACATCCGCCGCCGGAGACGGCTGAAGGAGGGGGAGAGCGATCTGCTGCCCGCGTCGGCCTTTGCGCTGCTGGGCGCGCCGGCCTTTGGGGATCCCGCTTCGGGGCCGGATGCCGGAGGCGCCATGGGGCTGGGCGGCTACGGTCTCGCCGTTCCGGGACTGCTCTGGTCGTCACCGGAGCCGCCCGGCGGGGAGGACGGCCCGGCAGGGCGGGAGGACTGTCTGCTGGAGCTGCTGGTGGAGGACGGCAGCGCTGCCCGGGCCGAGGCTCTGCTCCGTGCCGTCCACGGGATGGAGGTGTTCACTGTGGACGAGATGTGACTTTCCGGCAGGGCGTCACACCTCGTCGAACACCGTTTCCACCACCCGCGGACACTGGGGCGGGGAATAGCGCCAGCGGCTCAGGTGTCCGGCGGTCTGTCGGTAGCGGAAGAGAGCGGGGGGCTGGGGATCGTCGAAGGCGTCGATGACGATGAGCTTCACCTTCATCTTTTCGGGGAGGATGCTTTTGATGAAAACACTGGCCTGCTGTCCCGGCAGCACGCCGGGCTTCGGCTCGGCCAGCCCCGCCAGATTGGGGGTCAGCTCGACGAAAATGCCGTAGTCCTCCACCGAGCGGACGATGCCGCTGACCGTTTCGCCGGGGGAGAAGGCGGCGGCGTTTTCGCTCCAGCTGCCCAGCAGCTCCTTGTGGCTGAGGCTGATCCGTCCGCCCTCCAGCGACCGCACCACCGCCCGGATCAGCTGGCCCGGCCGGAACCGGTCCCGGGGGTGGGAGATGCGGGAGACCGAGATCATGTCGATGGGAATCAGCGAGATGACGCCGCAGCCGATGTCGGTGAAGGCGCCGAAGCTCTCCAGATGGGTGATCCGGGCGGGGATGATGTCCCCCGGCCGCAGGAGGGACAGATATTCCTGCACGCAGCGCTGCTGAGCCTGCCGCCGGGAGAGGGTGGCGGTGATCCGTCCGGCGGCGTCCCGCTCCATGGCGGTGATGACAAAGGCCACCGGCCTTCCCACCCGGGAGATGATGGCGATGTCCCGGGTAGTGCCCTCGGCGATGCCCATGGCAGCCTCCAGCCGGGGCATGATCCCTCTGACCGGCCCCAGATCCACGGTCAGGCTGTGATCCTCGCCGCAGAGCAGCGCCCTGCCCTCCAGAATCCGACCCTCCGCCATGGCCTCGTAGAGAGCGGAAACGCTTTGCAGACAGGCTTTGTTTTCCGCCTGCTCGAACAGAATGCCTTCGGGGAGATACTCCATCATGACGATCCTTCCTTTCACGGCGCCGCAGCGTCCGTCGGCTTTTGTCCTTGTCAGACCTGTTGGGAAAGGGTATGCAAAGGAGCGGACTTTTATGCCGGAAGAGGGAGTATGCCGCTCACCGGGAGGAAACCGCTTCGCTCGCATTTTTCGAAAAAACTCTTTTCTGATGCGTCAGAATATGCTACAATAATATTATATGCGCCTCCCACGGCGGAAACTGAAAAGAGCGGAGACATGCTATGATGACAGAAAGCAGAAAAAATACCCTTCACGCCATGCTGCTGGAGGCCTTCTTTTGGATGAGCAGCTGTGCCTACGGCGGCTTTATCGTGACCATGCTCACTGATTACGGCTATTCCTCGGCGACGGCCACCGCCCTGATGACCTGTATGGCGGCGGTTTCCTTTATCGCGCAGCCCATCACCGGCTATCTCTGTGACAATTATTTTTCCCAGCGGAAGCTGTATCTGGTGCTGATCAGCTGCTCGGTGCCGCTGTATCTGCTGCTGAGCAGAAGCATGGCTTTCATGCCGCTGACGGTGCTGTGCATGTTCTTCATCACTCTGACCATGCAGCAGGTGAGCGGTCTGGTGGACGCCTGGCTGGTACATCTGCAGCAGGAGGATCCCCGGATCAACTATGGTCTCTGCCGGGGAACCGGCTCGCTGACCTATGCGGCGGCGGCGCAGGTCATGGGCGCCGTCACCGCCCGGTACAGCCACGACGCCCGGATGCTGATGGGCGCAGTGCTGGCCGTGATCAGTCTGGTCGTGGCCTTTACCCTGCGGGGCGCGAAGGTCACCCACCGGGATCCCCGGGAGCCGGAGCCGGCTCCGCTGCCCAAAAACAGGCTGGGCACGGTGGAGACCATCCGGGTGCTGGTGAAAAACAAGACCTATCTGCTGATGCTCTGCATGAGCTTCACCCTGTTTCTGGGCTCCTCCAGTCTTAACACCTTTCTGCCGGTGCTGGTAAAAGAGCTGGGCGGTAATTCGGCTCAGGTGGGGACGATATTTGCGGTTTGTGCCATCAGCGAGGTGCCCGCCATGTTCCTGATGAGTGCCATTCTCCGGCGGTTCAAGGCAAAGTACGTTATTCTGTTCTCCTGCGTCTTTTACACCCTCCGGCTGACCCTGACCTGTCTGGCGCCCAATCTGACGCTGCTGTTCGCGATCCAGATCATGCAGGGCCTGTCCTTTGCGGTGCTGTGGCCGGCCTCCATCAACTATCTGAACCGGATTGTGGAGGATCAGGTCAAGTCCACTGCGGTCATGACCTACAGCTCGGTGGCGCTGGGTATTGCGGGCATCTTCGGAAACGCCATCGGCACCCTGATCCTGTCCCTCACCGGCAACGTGCGGCTGGTGTTTGTCTTTGCAGGTACGGCTGCGGCAGCGGGACTGATGATTGGATTGTTCGGTCTGGCGAGGAAGATCTGGAAATAAGCGAAGGCACTTTCCAACCTCCACATCGGAAAATTCACAATTTGTTTCCTGTAATTTCAGGAACGGAGCGGCTCCTTCCCTTGACGGGCGGGGGCCGCTGTTTTATAATAAAAACAGTGAAAAATGAATGTCTGTTTAAAATTGAAAGGGGACTGCTGCATGCAGATTCTCAAGGAGGAGGTTCGGCAGCGGATTCTCCAGGCCGCCCGGGAGGAATTCCTGGAGAAGGGCTTTCAGGAGAGCTCCATGCGCCGCATTGCCCAAAATGCCGGGATCACGCCCGGCAATATTTACGCTTATTTCCCGGGAAAGGAAGCCCTGTTCGAGCGGCTGGTGGATCCGGCGGTGGCCGACATCCGCCGCCTGCTGGAGACGCCCGCTGACGGCGGCTCTTCGCTGGAGCATCTGGCTGATCGGGTGGCGGGGAGTTTTCTCGCCCACCAGATCCCGTTCCGGCTGCTGACCGAGCGGGCGGACGGTTCGAGGCGGAACTAGAGTACTAGGCTGAATGGTTCGAGGCGGACGGCTTTTCGCGGCGGATGCGGGCGGCAGGCATCGGACGACTCGCTGCGCGGCGGCACTCTCGTCGGC
>JAQXNQ010000446.1 GCA_029098085.1 Oscillospiraceae bacterium | reverse complement strand
CCTACGCCTTCAGCTGGTACAATCAGTCGGACAGCACGGCGGAGTGGACGGTGCTGGGTCTGCCGGTGTATCTGGCCGATCTGGAGCGTCCGGCGCAGATGGAGCTGCAGTTTCAGACGGAGGATGACCGGCCGCAGCTGGTTAAAATCGTCTTTTACGGTCTGGCGGACAGGGAGGATCAGGCGGAGCGGGATGCCCTTCTGAAAAAGCGGGACGCACTGGAACAGACGCTGGCGGAGCGCGGCGGGAATCTGGAGCCGCTGCCCGCAAATCACAGCTGCTCCAGCGGCTATATGGATGAGGAGGAAAATCTCGTTCGCACCTCCCTCAGCACCGGCGGCAGCGGCGGATTCACCTGGGCGCCCTATCTGCCGGGCGGCATGCAGTGGAGAATCAGCCTGACGGCGGAGCCGTGAGGTGAAAGAGCGGGCCGAATCGTATCAGAAAAGGCGACAGGAACCTCCTGTCGCCTTTCGTCCTGTCTGTTCAGAAGAAAGCGCTGCCGTCTTTGTCAATTTTCAAGGGCCGCAGGCCCGCTTCATTCCTTCATTTCTTCAGATCACATAGTCGTCTCCTGCCGGGCCGGATTTCATCAGGTCGGCGACGGTGATGTGATCCAGGTAGTCGTTGATGACGTTGGCCAGCCCCTTCCACATGGTCAGGGTGCGGCATTCCGCCATGTGGACACAGGGCTCCGCGCCCGGCTCGATGCAGGAGACCGGGGCCAGGGAATCTTCGGTCAGCCGGAGAATGGCCCCCACCGTGTACTGATCCGGGGGCATGGTCAGCTGGTAGCCGCCGCCCTTGCCCCGCAGTCCGGTCAGGAGGCGGGCCTTCACCAGCAGCTTGATGATGCTCTCCAGATACTTTTCCGAAATATTCTGCCGCTCGGCAATGACCTTCAGCGGAATGAAGCCGTCCGACTGATGCTCCGCCAGGTCGATCATCACCCGCAGCGCGTAGCGTCCTTTGGTTGAAATCAGCATGCTGCAGCCCTCCAATCTGGTATAAACCTATTATACAACATGGTAAGTAGGAAATCAACGAAAATTTTTTTCGGATTTCTATTGACAAACGCAGAAGATGGTCCTATAATACATATAAACCTATCCGAAAGGTTGGTAAATACCGCCGATCCACCGGTTCCGGGGATCAGGCTTTCGGATATCCATATGTACAGAGGAGGAACGGATTATGAGCAAAATTTACACGTCCGCAGATCAGCTGATCGGCAAGACCCCGCTGCTGGAGCTGGTGCACATTGAAAAGGAAGAAGGCCTGCAGGCCCGCGTTCTGGGCAAGCTGGAGTACTTCAACCCCGCCGGTTCGGTGAAGGACCGCATCGCCAAGGCCATGATCGATGACGCGGAGCAGAAGGGCCTTCTGAAGGAAGGCTCGGTCATCATCGAGCCCACCTCCGGCAACACCGGCATCGGCCTGGCCTCGGTGGCAGCCGCCAGAGGCTACCGCATCATCATCGTCATGCCCGAGACCATGAGCGTGGAGCGCCGCCAGCTGATGAAGGCCTACGGCGCCGAGCTGGTGCTCACCGAAGGTGCCAAGGGCATGAAGGGCGCCATCGCCAGGGCGGAGGAGCTGGCCAAAGAGATCCCCGGCAGCTTTATCCCCGGCCAGTTCGTCAACCCCGCCAACCCCGCCGTCCACAGAGCCACCACCGGCCCTGAGATCTGGGAGGACACCGACGGCAAGGTGGACATTTTCGTGGCAGGCGTCGGCACCGGCGGCACCGTCACCGGCGTTGGCGAGTACCTGAAGAGCCAGAACCCCGGTGTCAAGGTCGTGGCAGTGGAGCCCGCCTCTTCGCCGGTGCTGAGCAAGGGCACCGCCGGCAGCCATAAGATTCAGGGCATCGGCGCGGGCTTTGTGCCGGATGTGCTGAACACCGGCGTGTACGACGAGGTCATCGCCGTGGAGAACGAGGACGCCTTTGCCGCAGGCAAGCGGGTCGGCAAGTCGGAGGGCGTGCTGGTGGGCATTTCGTCCGGCGCTGCCATCTGGGCCGCCATCGAGCTGGCCAAACGTCCGGAGAACAAGGGCAAGACCATCGTGGCGCTGCTGCCCGATACCGGCGACCGGTACCTGTCCACTCCGCTGTTCGCGGATTGATGCGGAATCCGATACACTGGAGCCTTCCCGGTCGGGTGACCGGGAGGGCTTTTCGGGCGTCTGACCCCATGAAAAAACCATACAGGAGGACAAATCAATGATTCCAACACCGGAGCAGGCGTGGGCCCTGCTGTGCGAATATAATGAAGGAGAGTTCCACCGGAAGCACGGGCGCATCGTGGGCGATGTGCTGCGCTGGTACGCCGGGGAGCTGGGCTACGGCGATGAGGCGGACTTCTGGGAGGCCGTGGGCATTCTGCACGACCTGGATTTTGAGCAGTGGCCCGACCAGCACTGCCTGAAGGAGCAGGAGCTGCTGCGGGAGCGGGATGTGGACGAGCGGCTGATCCACGCCGTGGCCAGTCACGGCTACGCCCTGACGGTGGATGTCCGGCCGGAGCATGAGATGGAGAAGGTGCTCTACGCCGCCGATGAGCTGACCGGCCTGATCGGGGCCGTGGCGCTGATGCGGCCGTCCAGAAGCGTCAGCGACCTGGAGGTCAAGTCGGTGAAGAAAAAGTACAAGGACAAAAAGTTTGCCGCCGGCTGCTCCCGTGAGGTCATCGAGCGGGGCGCGGCCATGCTGGGCTGGGAGCTGGACACGCTGATTGAGCGCACGATCCTGGCCATGCGGGCGAGCGAGGATGCTTCGTCCCGCCGGGCCGAAGCGTGAAGTGTTTCCCCTGCGGGGAAGCGTGAAGTGCTGCTTCGCAGCATGAAGTGCCGCTGACGCGGCGTGAAGTATCCCGCTGACCCTGAATAAGGACACGGCTCCGGCGCGAAACGCTGCGAATAGCCAAATCATACAAACAAAGAAGGCGACAGGAATCTCCCTGCCGCCTTTTGTTATGTCTGTTCAGAAGAAGACGCTGCCGTCTTTGTCAATTTTCAAGGGCCGCAGGCCCGCTTCATGCCTCCGGCCCTCGTCCGGAGGCACTTCATTTTGTACCGCCCCCCGTCCGGAGGCACTCCGCTTCTCTCTATCGTCATTCTACACAAAAAGTGGCCTGTTTTCTCGAAAATATGAACTCGTAAACATTCATCTTAAAAATTGAAAATTGACAGCGGAGGCCGCTTCATGTAAGATATGACCATGATGCTGCAAATCGGTGAGCAACCTTTAGCCAATGTGCCGAAGCCTTTGAACGGAATGTGAAAAGGATACGGCAGCACCGGCGGGTCGCTTCTGGCCAGCAGGATCACGAATTTTAGGAAAGAAGTGAGCGTGAATGCCGAAAACGCAAGCCGCCGCCGCTACGGGGGCAAAGAAGCTGACGCCGACGCAGAAGTTCTTCAAGGACTGCCGCAATCAGCATCAGCTGATCCTGATGATCATTCCGGGCATCATCCTGGTCTTCATCTTCAGCTACATTCCCATGTACGGCGCGCTGATGGCCTTCCAGGAGTACAGCCCCGCCAAGGGCATCTGGGGCAGTGAATGGGTCGGCCTCAAGTATTTCAAGATGTTCTTCAAGAACCCCTACAGCGGGCGACTGATCAAGAACACCCTGCTGCTGGGCATCTACAGCCTGCTGTGGAGCTTCCCGGCGCCCATCATTCTGGCCCTGCTGCTGGACCAGGTTCCGTACCTCAGGTACAAGAAGTTCGTGCAGACCGTCTCCTATTTCCCTCACTTCATCTCCGCCGTCGTCATCGTCGGTATGGTGAAGGAAGTCTGCTCCATTGACGGCGTGTTCAACATGATCCGGGTGCTGACCGGCGGCGAGGCCGTCTCCTTCATGACCACCCCCAAGTACTTCCGCACCATCTACATAGCCAGCGGCATCTGGCAGGGCATCGGCTGGGGCACCATCATCTATCTGGCAGCCCTGTCAAACGTTGACCCGCAGCTCCATGAAGCCGCCACCATCGACGGCGCCAGCCGGTTCCAGCGGGTCCGCTACATCACCTGGCCCACCATCGTCCCCACCACCACCGTCATGCTGATCTTCGCGGTCAGCGGCATTCTGGGTGCGGACTCTCAGAAGGTCCTGCTGATGTACAACTCGGCCACCTATGAAACCGCCGACATCATCGGCACCTACGTCTACCGCGAAGGTATCGAGGGCGGCCGGTACGAGTACACAACCGCCATTGGTCTGATGATGAACATCGTCTCCTGCGTTCTGCTGGTGCTGGCCAACCAGATCAGCCGGATGCTCAGCGACAACAGCTTGTGGTGAGGTGATCGGCTATGAAAATCAAAAAAACCAGAGGCGAGCAGATTTTCGACGTCGTCAATGTCATCATCATGGCCCTTGTGGCGGCCATCATGATCCTGCCCATGATCCACGTTTTCTCGGTCTCCTTCAGTGAAGGCTCCGAGTCCCTGAAGGGCGGCTTCTTCTTCTATCCCCACGGCTTCAACACCAATGGTTATGAGACCGTGTTCAAGGATCCGCTGCTGCTCCGCTCCTACGGCAATACCATTATCTATGTCATCGGCAACACCGTCTGCACCCTGCTCTTCACCTCCCTGACCGCGTACCCCCTGTCGGTGCCCGGCTTCCGGCTGAAGGTGCCGGTGACCATCTTCCTGACCATCACCATGTTCATCAGCGGCGGCACCATCCCCACCTACATGCTGATGCGCAAGCTGCACCTGATCAACACCGTCTGGGTCATGATGATCCCCTTCTGCGTGGGCGCTTACAACGTCATCCTGTTCCGCACCTTCTTCACCGGCATCCCCGCTGCTCTGCGGGAGGCCGCCATCATCGACGGCGCCAGTGAGTTTACCGTCCTGTTCAAGATGATCTTCCCGCTGTCCAAGGCCATCTTCGCCACCATCGGCCTGTTCACCCTGGTAGGCAAGTGGAACGACTGGTTCAGCGCTCTGATTTACCTGAACAACGAGTCCATGTACCCGCTGCAGATGATTCTGCGGAAGATCCTGTTCAACACCGATCTGAGCATGAAGGAGCTGGATCCCGCCACCCGGGCCATGTTCATCAACAACGAGGTTACGGCTCAGAACATCAAGATGGCAGCCATCGTGGTCACCACCGTGCCCATCCTCTGCATCTACCCCTTCATCCAGAAGTATTTCGTCAAGGGTGTCTTTGTGGGCACCATCAAGGGTTAATTTTGTCCATCTACCCTGCGGGGCATGCTCTGCAGGGCAAATAATAACATGGAGGCAACACTTATGAAAGCAAGCAAAATGTTCGCGCTGACTCTGTCTGCAGTCATGGCGGCTTCCGCTCTGGCTTCCTGCGGCGGCAGCTCCACCAGCAGCACCGGCGGCACTTCTTCCACCGGCGGCACCTCTTCCACCGGCGGCACCACCAGCACTTCCACCGATACCTCTCCTCTTTCCTTCCGGGTCACCACCGTCAACTTCGGTGCCAGCCCCGAGGGTAAGGAAATCCAGAACGAGTGGATCAGCCTCTGCAGCGAGCTCATGGGCCGCGAGATTCAGCCCTCTTACGAGTTCATCAACATGGGCGACTACTCCGAGAAACTGAAGATCATCTGCGCCGGCGGCGACATCCCCGACCTGCTGAGCTGGGGCTGGGGCACCCAGGCCGACCTGATCAAGTGGGGCGAAGAGGGCATGTTCGAAGAGCTGACCCAGCATATGGACAGCCTGCCCAACTACGCCCGCTGCGTGGCCGGTGACCAGCGCGCCCAGTATACCATCTACTCCACCGACAGCAAGCTGTACGCCTTCTACGGCGCCACCTATCAGGGCGATTTCCCCACCGTGTACTCCAACGGCAACGCCGCCGCCATCCGCAAGGATGTGCTGGACGGTCTGGGCCTGGAGATTCCCGAGACCCTGGACGAGTTCTATGATGTGGCCGTGGCCCTGAAGGAAGCCTATCCTGATGTGTATCCCATGATCCTCCACGAGGAGTGGCAGGCCCCGGAAAGCCTGGTCTTTGGCGCCAAGCACACCTCCAGCGACCGTTACTATGATGCCGAGTCCGGTTCCTATGTGTACGGCCCCACCACCGACAACTACAAGGATGCTCTGATGGAGCTGAACAAGTGGTACACGGGTGGCCTGATCTCTCCCGACTACTTCACCCACACCTCTGAAAACGGCACTGCCGCCGTTTCCTCCGGCACCGCGTTCCTGATCCCCAGCGCCTGGGAAGGCTATCCCGGAAACTGGAAGACCCAGTACCCCGATCAGGAATGGGTTCTGTGCCCCACCATCAAGGATGAAACCTACGGTGAGCCCTGGACCTTCTACGCCACCAACCCCTCCGAATGGCAGATGACCGTTTCCTACGGCGTCGTCGTTTCCTCCAGCTCCAAGGTGAAGGACGACATGCTCAAGCTGATGGATCTCCATTACTCCGACGAGGTCATCGATCTGGTCTGCTGGGGCATCGAGGACGAGACCTACACCATCAACGCCGACGGCGAGAAGCATTTCACCGAGGAGTTCCTTGCTGATCAGGCTAACTGGTCCAATATCGCCTTTGGTCAGGGCAGCTGCCGCGCCGCTATCTTCCCCACTGCGCAGAGCAGAGTGGCCAGCCAGGACAGCGCCATCACGGAAGAGATCTACTACGGCGGCGAGATTCACGATCAGTCCTGGGATCAGTTTGTCAGCGACTATGAGACCGACGCCAACACCAACCCCACCACTCTGATCATCAACCTGCCTCTGACCAGCGACCAGAGCGAGGAGTACGCCAACATCATGACTCCCGTCAAGACCTTCGCGGAAGAGCAGAGAGTCAAGTTCATCAAGGGCGAGCGTTCCTTCGACGAATGGGATAAGTACCTGGAAGAGCTGAACGCCATGGGCGATATCCAGGCCGCTATGGACATTTACAACGCCAACGTGGTAAAATAAAACCATAAGCTGCCAGCGCAGCCGGGCCATACAGGGCCTCGGACTGCGGGTGCGCCGGACTGGTAAAGCCATCAGGCACCATCCGATGCGGTGAAACCGCCATCGGCGAACCTTCTGAAAGAGAAGCGGCAGGCAATTGCTGCTTCTCTTTCTTTATGCTGCAACAGGAGGACACGGTATGAAGCTGCCTTTCAAAAAAGTCAATACCATTGGAAAGCAGGTGGTCGCCCTGAATCTGGCGCTGGTCACCGCGCTGCTCTGCGTCTTCAGCTGGGTCCTTCTGTATGCAAACCGCCGGGTCAAGGAGGAGGTGCAGGCCTACAACCAGCAGATCCTCAGCACCATCCGCAAGAGCTTCTCCACCGAAAGCTTCCGGCTGACCACCCTGGCCACCACCTGTCAGCGGGATGCCTACCTGATCATCGGCTCGGCCAACAGCCTGGGCATCTCCGAGCTGACCGACCGGGCCCCCGGTGTGGGGGAGCGGCTCAAGCTGATCCAGAACTCGCTGCCCTACGCGGACAACGTTTTCCTCTATGTCAACAATTCCCGGCAGATCATCTCCTCCGACGGTTATCTGTTCAGGGAGAACTGGTATCTGAAGAGCCATGTCGAGAGCAGACTGGCCGAGGGAGAGACGCTGCCGGACCTTGCGTCGCTGCAAAACGGCTTTTACACCTATGAAAACTTCACCCTCTATGTCTGCAACATGTTCGGAAACGGCTCGGTGGTGATTCAGCTGGACGCCGGGAAGCTGTTCAATCTGACCGAGATTCATTCGCTGCTGCCCAGTCAGGAGGTGCTGATTCTGGACGGGGACAACAAGGTCTTCGCCGCCAGCAGCACCGCCGCCCGGGAGCTGTACGGAAGCCTCGGCCTTGCGGAAAAGCTGGACGACGGCCGGGAGTCCTGGCAGCGGGGGAAGTACCAGATCACCCACCAGCAGATCCGGGGCAGCGACTTTCACTATCTGGCCATCGGCCACAACAGCTCTGCCCAGAACCGGCAGCTGTGGTTCAGCTATGTGGTGGTCTTTTCGGCGCTGATCATCGGGGCCCTCTGCGTCTTCATCATTCTGCTGAACATGCGGGTCTACCGTCCCCTGCGGCAGATGGTCATGAAAATCAGCACCAGCGACCAGCAGAATGAGCTGGAGATCATCAGCGGCCGGATCAATGAGCTGGCCACCGAGAACATCCGCCTGACCCAGCAGACCCGGGAGCAGCTGGATGTGCAGCTGGACATGGCCCTGAACCACTGTCTGCGGCTGTCCGACCCGCCGGACGCCAAGCTGACCGCCCTGCTGCGGACGGCCTTCGAGCAGTATCAGGTCATCGTCATCGCCGCCCAGCGGGCCGACGGCGGCATCCTGCTCCATAACGGCAGCGACAGCTATCTGGTGGACACCCTCAGCGGCCGCCCGGTACATCTGGACGGCTATGTCCACGCCTATGTGATTCCGGTGGATCAGCCCGCCGGGGATGCGCTGCCCGGCAGCCCGCTGGAGGAGATCACCGCCAATCTGGAGGCCTGCTTCTCCGACCGGGCGGAGGGGGACACGGTCTTTGTGGGCATCAGCGATGTCAGCGGCGATGTGCTGCAGCTCCATGACGCCTTCGAGCAGGCTCAGCGGCGGATGATGGCTGCCCGGGTTCCGGCGGACGGCGGCGTGTCGGTCTGCGCCGAGGATTCCAGCCTCACCGAGTCCAGCATCATCCCGCTGGAGATTCAGAACACGGTGGTGGAGTGCACCCGCAGCGGCGGGGAAGCCGAGCTGGAAAGCGTCCTGAGCCGCATCTTCGACCAGAGCCGGGAGCTGACCCTTCGCGGCTACCTGTCGGTGGGTCAGACGCTGGTTTCGCTGCTGCACATCGTCCTGTCCAGCGTCAATGTGGACAGTGACCTGCAGGCTTCCCTCCGCACCCTGAAAAAGCCGGTCTTTTATAACCCACAGTATATGCATCGGCTGCTGCTGGAGGATTTCTGCCGGGTCAACCGCGGCTGTTCCGGCGGTCAGTCCCTGCCCCGGTACCAGATCATCGAGTACATCCAGCAGAACTACATGCATCCCCTGAGCCTGGAGACCATCGCGGCGGCCTTTGACATCACGCCGGTCTACCTGTCCTCCTGGTTCAAGAAGAACATGGGCATCAATCTGTCCACCCACATCGCCAATGTGCGGATGGAGGAGGCCAAGCGGCTGCTGCTGGAAAACCGCAGCCTGAAGGTGCAGGAGGTGGCCGAGACCGTGGGCATTCCCAGCATTTCCACCTTTATCCGGCAATTCAAGAATTACACCGGCACCACGCCGGATCAATATCGAAAGCTGAACTGACGGCTCCGCCGCGGTTCACAAGAGGTGACGCTTATGAAATCCTATCTTCCAAGCGCGTATTGCAATCTGTCCTTTCAAAAGGAGATCACCAGCTGGGATGAGGCCCTTCCCCTGGGCAACGGCGAGACCGGTTGCCTGATCTGGGGCGGCAGCCGGGCCTTCCGGTTCAGCCTGGACCGGGGCGACATCTGGGACAAAACCCCCAGCAAGGAGGTGCAGGCCGAGGACTTCACCTACAGCAACCTGGTGGGGCTGGCAAAGGAGCGGAAAACCGACGAGATCCGCCGGAAATTCGATGCCCCCTATAACCATCCCACCCCCACCAAGCTGCCCGCCGGCAAGCTGATCTTCGACTTCGGCGACAGCACCGCCATCCGCTCCGAGCTGTCCCTGGCGGACGCCCTGGCAAAGGTGGAGATCGACCGTCCGGGCAAATTCCCCCTGCGGATCGAAAGCTACCTTCACGCCACCGAAAAGGTGGGCATCATCCGGATCTCGGCGCCCCTGTCCACCTTCTCCTTTAAGCTCGAGAACCCCGCCTTCCGGGTGCGGAAAGAAGGGGAGACCCAGAGCGACGCTGTGGTCAACAGCGTCAATACCAGCTCGCTGGAGCTGCTGTGCTACGACGCGCCCATCCTTTCGGATACGCCCGCCGAGAAGTTCTTTGTCCAGCCCATCGCGCCGGACTTTTCCTACGGCGTCTTCGTCTCGGCCCGGGAGCGGGACGGGGAAACCCGCATTGCCTACCGGGTCGCTGCCAGCGCCGACGGCGAGCACTGGCAGGAGGACGCCCTTTCGCTGGTGCGCCGCTGCAGCGAGCTGGAGGATGAAGCCCTCTTCGCCGGACACCGCCAGTGGTGGGACGGCTTCTGGAGCAAGAGCGGCCTTTCCCTGCCCGACAAGCGGTTTGAGAAGAACTGGTACCTGACCAACTACCTGTTTGGCTCCTGCTCCAGAAAGGGCTGCTATCCCATGCCGCTGCAGGGAGTCTGGACCGCCGACAACGGCGCCCTCCCGCCCTGGAAGGGAGACTACCACCACGACCTGAACACCCAGATGAGCTACACCCACTACATGAAGGCCAACCATCTGGAGGAGGGCGAGAGCTTTCTGGACTTCCTCTGGAGCACGGTGCCTCAGGCCCGGGCCTTTGCACGGAGCTTCTTCGGGGTGGGCGGCCTCTGCCTGCCGGCGGTCATGGCCATCGACGGCACGCCCCTGGGCGGCTGGCCCATGTACACGCTGGTGCCCACCAATCAGCTCTGGCTCTGCCAGATGTTTGAGCGGCATTACCGGGCCACCGGCGACGTCGATTTCCTGCGGGAGCGGGTCTATCCCTACACCGCCGAATCGACCCAGTGTGTGCTGGAGCTGATGGAGACCCATGAGGACGGTCTGCTCTACCTGCCCGCCTCCAGCTCTCCCGAGATTCACGACGACCGGGCCGAAAGCTGGCTCACCCCCAACAGCAACTACGACCTGTCCCTGATCCGCTACGCCGTCACCCAGCTGATCGACTTCTCCCGCATTCTCCAGAATGGCGAGGAAGAGAAGTGGCAGGCGGTGCTGGCAAGGCTCCCGCAGCTGGCGGTCAATGAGCACAGTGTGCTGATGCTTTCCCCCGACGAGTCCCTGCAGGAATCCCACCGGCATTTCGCCCACGCCATGGCCATTCACCCTCTGCGGCTGATGGATATGGAGGACGAGCGGAGCCGGCAGATCATCAATGCCACCGTTCACAATCTGGAGGTGCTGGGCACCGGCCTGTGGGTGGGCTTCTCCTTCACCTGGATGGCCGAGCTCTACGCGGTGCAGGGCAACGGCAACGGCGCTGCCTACCAGCTGGAGGTCTTCTGGCGCAACTGCTGTTCCCAGAACGGCTTCCACTTAAACGGCGACTACAAAAACCGCGGCACCTCCCAGTTCCACTACCGTCCCTTCACGCTGGAGTCCAATATGTGCGCCGCCGACGCCCTGCAGGAGATGCTGCTCTACGCGGAAAACGGCACGCTGAAATTCTTCCCCGCCATCCCCGAGGAGTGGGAGCAGGAGGACGTTTCCTTCACCGATTTTCTGGCGGGGAACGGCCTGCTGGTGTCGGCCAAGCGCAGCGGCGGCAAAGTCGTCTCAGTGACCTTTAAGCCGGGGAAGGACGGCGTCGTCACTCTGAAGGGCTGGAGCGCCCTGTCCCACCTTGGCTGCACCGGCGGCAGTCTGACCCTTCAGGGCGACACCGCCCTGCTGACCCTGAAGGCAGGGGAGGTCTGCACCCTTTGTGAGGCGGACGCATGAAGCTGGGCGTCTTCACCGATCCTCACTACGCTCTGGCTGACCGGGTCACCGGCACCCGCCGTCCCCGGCTGTCCATGAGCAAGCTCCGGGAGGCGCTGGACGCCTTCCGGGCAGCGGAGGTGGACGCCATCCTCTGTCTGGGAGACTGGATCAACCTCTGGGGCAGCCATGAGGAGATGGAAGCCCGGCTGCGGGAATTTGCCGGTGAGCTGCGGCAAACCGGCCTGCCGGTCTATACCTGCATGGGCAACCACGACCGGGAGGTTTTTTCCCGGGAGGAGTTTGAAGCGCTGACCGGGGCGGTCATCGCTCCCTGTACGCTGGAGGACGAAGCCTGCCGGGTGATCCTGCTGGACGCAAACTTCCTGCGGGACGGCTCCCTCTGGCCCCCCCACTGCAGCGACTGGACCCAGACCGCCCTGCCGGAGGGGGAGCTGCATTGGCTGGCGGAGCAGCTGAACTGCGGCAAGACCTGCCTTGTGGCGCTGCACCAGAACCTCGACCCCGGCATTTCGGATCCCCACCGTCTGGAGAACGATGTCCGGGTTCGGGAGGTCATACGCCTGGCGGGCAACGCGCCGCTGGTGCTGCAGGGACATTACCATTTCGGCAGCGATCGGATGCTGGACGGAATTCGGTACCTGACCCTCCCGGCCATGTGCGAGGAAGAGGAAAACAGCTGGCTCATCTGCACCCTGTCAAAAGAGGGCGCGCACTGTCTCTGCCATCGTCAGCCTATGGCGGGGAAATGAGCGGGCGCAGCTTCCCTGCGTTTTACCCTTTACCATTCATTATTCTGCTTGATCAGAATCTGGAGGAATCTGTTATGAAAGGCTATTTTCATCCGGTCAGACCGGAGAACTATCCGCTTTTTGCCAAGCGTCACAGCAAGGCCATTACCCGGGGCCAGCTGGGCGACAAGGTGAATTTCGTCTCGCTGCGGGGCTTTGAGACCGACAGCGAGGGGAACCTCTTGAACATCGCCGAAACCATCGATGCCTACACCAAAGAGTTTCCCCTCTGCGACGTGATCTGGCCGGTGTATCCCACCCTCTTCGCCCCCAATTTCGGCGAGCTGGTGGAGGAAGCTAAAAAGCGCGGCCTGTTCATGTTCGATTTCTGGGGCTATGTGCCCGGCTCCCAGCCTCAGGGAGACAGCATCTGGGGCGAGTACACCCCGCCGGAGGAGGCGCTCCGTCTGCTGGAGGGCATGGGCGACCTGTTTATCGGCTTTGACAACGGCGAACAGGACGGCCGCTACATCGGCTCTTTCGCCCCCGGCATGTGCCCCGCTCCGGACAACCGCCGGAGACTGTATCAGAACTTCCAGGCTCATTTCGAGAAGCTGGAGGGGCATATGCAGTACAACATCGCCCTGCTGGCCTCTTTGAACTATCTCCACTCCTTCGCCAAGGAGGGCAACACCATCATTCTGGGCGCCGAGACGGCCCAGGCCCTGCCCAACGTCAACACCTGGTTCTCCTACATCCGCGGCGCCGGCAAGCAGTACGGCCTGCTCTGGTTCGGCAACGCCTCCGTCTGGAACCGCTGGGGCTGGAAGAACTACGAGCGGATCGACGGCAGCAACCCCTATGAGGAATGCGGCCCCGACTGCGGCACCTCCCTGAGCCTGCTCAAGCGGCTGATCTATCTGGAGTACTTCTACGGCAGCGACCTGCTGGGCTACGAGGCCGGCTGGATTCTGGAGAAGGAGCACCTGCTCCCCGAGCAGTATCTGCGGCAGGGCGAGAAGCACCAGCTTTCTCCCATCGGTGTTCTGCAGGTGGAGATGCGGAAATTTGCCGAGGAGCATCCCGACCGGGGCGTGCAGCACACGCCGGTCTGCCTCTATCTGGACTTCTACAACGGCTTCACGCCGCCCCGCCACCTCTATTCCCGGGAGATTTACCGCACCTGGGGCAACCATTCCTTCGAGCGGGGGGATCATCAGCTCCACGC
>JAQXNQ010000445.1 GCA_029098085.1 Oscillospiraceae bacterium | reverse complement strand
TTGTATAATATTGGCAAGATTTTATCCATCGAGGACACCGACATGATTTATCATCAGCCCTCCAACTCATTAAGCAGTAATTACAACGCAATCTTCTACACCACAGAAATCTGGAAGCCCCATTTTCACCGAAGCTTTGAGCTTGTCTGCGTACTCCGTGGCAGGCTGCGCTGCGCCCTGAACGGTACAGAATATGTACTGCCGCCCAATTCCTTCGGCCTTTGTCTCCCCTATGACATTCACGCCTATGAGCCGGAACCGGACACACTATATTGGGTATGTGTTTTTTCCGAGGATTTTGTCCACGATTTCGCCAAACGTGTCCGGGGCAAAACCGGTAGTTTTCAATTTCAATGCAGCCCTTCCGTCGCCGGCTTTATCACCGAGAACCTGATCCACAATTCCGATCCGACCCGGTTATTGATCAAATCCTCCCTGTACGCCCTTTGCGACGCGTACCTGAAGTCCGGAAGCCTCAGGCCACAGAACAAGAAAATGGGGGAAGCCATCGCGGTGATTACGGATTATGTTGAAAAGAACCACACAAAGGACATCGGGCTTTCGGATATCGGAACCCTTCTGGGCTATGACTATCATTATGTTTCCAGGTACTTCCACTCTGTTTTTAAAATGAAATTTCCCGAATTTCTGGCGCTTTACAGACTGGAAACGGCTGTGAACCTGATGGAGCAGACCGATAAGAAGATCATTGACATCGCCATGGAAAGCGGATTTCAAAGCGTCAGAAGCTTCAACCACTGCTTTCAATCCCATTTTCAGATGACCCCTACCGAATACCGGAAAAGCATGACGGCAGATAAAAACCCTCCGCCGGTTTTCCGGTAGAACGCATCCTTGACTTTGAAAGAAGATTTGGCTATACTGACTGTCAGATTAGCCCGATTTCTCTGTGCGAGGTATCAGAATGAAACAGATCAGAGTTTATCTCATCCTTTTCGGAGGCGTGCTTGCCCTTTCCACCTCCGCGATCTGGGTGCGTCTCGCCCACGCGCCTTCGGCGGTCACCGCCTTTTACCGGTTGTTTCTCACCGCCCTGATGCTGCTGCCCTTTCTGCTGTGCAGCCCGAAGCACCGGTCGGAGGTCATGCGCATCCACGGCAAGGAGTGGGCGCGGATTCTCAGCGCGGGTTTTTTCCTGGCGCTGCACTATCTGCTGTGGTTTGAATCCCTGCACTATACCTCCATCGCCAGCTCCACTGTGATTGTCTGCCTGCAGCCTCTGTTTTCCATGGCGCTGGAACGCTTCGTTCTGAAAACCAGAATCCGCTCCACCTCCCTGCTGGGCTGCTTTGTGTCCCTGGTGGGCTGCGCCGTCATTGGCTTTGGGGATTTTCAGATCAGCGGGCAGAGCCTGCTGGGTGACATTCTGGCATTCCTCGCGGCGGGGGTGATCTCCCTGTATTACTTCATCGGTCAAAACGTCCGGCAGCGCATCTCCGCTGTCACCTATTCCGTCCTCAGCTATTCCACCAGCGCCGCCGTGCTTCTGCTGTTCGTCAGCCTGCAGGGCATGGCGCTGACCGGTTATGATCCGAATACCTACTGGGTGTTTCTGGGTTTGGCCTTAGTTGCCACCGTGGGCGGCCAGTTTGTCTTCAATCTTCTTCTGAAGCAGTTGCCGGCTTCCGCCGTGACCATGAGCATTCTGGGCGAACCCATCGGCACCTGTATTCTGGCGGGGATTTTCCTGCAGGAGCGGATGACCCGGCAGCAGTTCATCGGCATCACTGCAATTATCGGTGGGCTGGTTCTCTATTTCTTTCTACCTGCGCGCAAAAACGCTCCGTGTACAAAATAAGCAACGAGGGCTGCCTTGACGGCAGTCCTTTTTCTGTGCTGTCCTTTCTAAGGAACCTCTGAACAAATCGTCCGCTGCCCAGCTCTTGCCGATTTATTCAGAGCTTCCCTAAAAAACGGCTGTTTTGACGGGAGCGATGAAACGTTTCCGTCTTTTCTGAGTCTTATCCACGAGGAGGTGAGAAGGTGACAGAATTTGAAGCTGTCTACACCGAGAATTATCCCATTGTATATCGGTATGCTCTGTCCCTCTGCCGGAATCCGGCTGCGGCGGAGGAAATCACCCAGGAAGCGTTTGTCAAAGCAATGGAGCATATGGGACAGTTTGACGGTAGGTGCCGCCTCTACGTCTGGATCTGCCAGATCGCGAAAAACACCTATTTTACAGATCTGAAAAAGAGAAAACGCTATGCAGAGGAGACACCGCCCCCGGTTCCATCGGCGGAAGACCCGGAAGAACGGATCTTTGAAAAGGAGACAGCCGCGCGGATTCACGCATTGCTGGAGCAGCTTCCGGAGCCGTACCGGGAGGTATTCTCCCTGCGGGTGTTCGGCGAACTGTCATTTTCTCAGATCGGAGCGATTTACGGCAAAACCGACAGTTGGGCGCGGCTGATTTATTTCAGAGCGAAACGAAAAGTAAAGGAGGATCTGGATGAATAACATATCCTGTGAAATCATACAAGATCTGCTTCCGCTCTACTGCGACGGTGTGTGCAGTGAGGAAAGCAAAAAGGCCATCCTTTCCCATATCCAGACCTGCGAAACGTGCAGGGAGGAACTGCGGGTGATGGATCTTCCCGTTGAT
>JAQXNQ010000444.1 GCA_029098085.1 Oscillospiraceae bacterium | reverse complement strand
GGACATGACCCGGGGCAGCACCACCAGCAGCACCAGTCCCAACGCCGCCAGAAAATGAGCCAGCACCACCGAGCGCCGGTAGCCCAGCCGGTCGGCGTATTTGGCGGCCAGCAGGTCGGTGACCAGCTGGGTGGCGAAATTCAGCAGCACCAGCCGCCCCACCATCTCAAAGGTCAGGCCGTAGCTGTCCTGAAACACCACGAACAGCAGCGGCGCCAGATTGTTGATGACCGCCTGGGTGATGTACCCCACATAGCAGGCCAGCATGGTGTGTTTATATCCGAGCTTCATCGATCTCTTCCTTTCCGAATGGAGTTTGCCTTCCGCCATTATAGCAGAAAGGGAGGCCCGCCGCAAGTCCCCGCGTGTCCCGCTGCAGCGCAAATGATCCCGGGCAGATTTCCCCGGATGTAAAGGTTTACTTCGTTGTTTTAGGCATTGTTCACGAACACGAGCCTATATTTTCTATCGGTTTTTGACGAGGTTTTTGCGCCGAAACGCTGGATTTTTCCTCCGGTTCATGCTATGATAAATAGGAAATCAAAGGTCAAGGAGGAATTTCTGATGATTCAAAATATTCCCGAGGTAAAACTGGGCATCGTGGCGGTCAGCCGCGACTGCTTTCCCATCGCCCTGTCCACCCAGCGGCGGAAGAACATCGCGGCGGCCTACGGTGAGGGCCTGTACGAGTGCCCCATCACCGTGGAGAACGAAAAGGACGCGCTGGCGGCTCTGGCTGACATCGAAGCCAACGGCGTCAATGCGCTGGTGGTGTTCCTGGGCAACTTCGGCCCCGAAACCCCCGAAACCCTGCTCTGCCAGAAGTTTGACGGCCCTGTCATGTACATCGCCGCTGCCGAGGGCGACGGCGACCTGATCAACGGCCGCGGCGACGCCTACTGCGGCATGCTGAACTGCTCCTATAACCTGGCCATGCGTCACCTGAAGGCGTACATTCCCGAGTATCCGGTGGGCACCGCCGAGGAATGCGCGAAGATGATGAAGGAGTTCGTTCCCGTGGCCCGGGCCATCATCGGCGTAAAGAATCTGAAGATCATCACCTTCGGCCCCCGTCCCCAGGACTTCTTCGCCTGCAACGCGCCCATCAAGGGTCTGTACGAGCTGGGTGTCGAGGTGGAGGAGAATTCCGAGCTGGACCTGCTGGTCAGCTACAAGGCCCACGCGGGCGACGAGCGGATCCCCGGTGTCATCGCCGACATGCAGGCTGAAATGGACGGCAAGATCTATCCTGACCTGCTGGAGCGGATGGCTCAGTTTGAGCTGACCCTGCTGGATTGGGCGGAAGCCCACAAGGGCGCGAGAAAGTATGTGGCCTTTGCCGACAAGTGCTGGCCCGCCTTCCCCGAGCAGTTTGGCTTTGAGCCCTGCTATGTCAACTCCCGTCTGGCTTCCCGGGGCATTCCCGTGGCCTGCGAGGTGGACATCTACGGCGCCCTGTCCGAGTACATCGGCGCCTGCATCTCCGGCGACGCCGTCACCCTGCTGGACATCAACAATTCGGTGCCCAAGTACATTTATGACGAGGACATCGCCGGCAAGTTTGACTATGCCATCACCGATACCTTCATGGGCTTCCACTGCGGCAACACCCCCAGCTGCAAGATGTGCGGCGGCTGCGGCGTCAAGTATCAGCTGATCCAGAACCGTCTGCTGGAAAACGGCGGTACCCCCGACTTCACCCGCGGCACCCTGGAGGGCGACATTGCCCCCGGCGAGATCACCTTCTACCGTCTCCAGTGCGACAGCGAGGGCAATCTGCGCTCCTATGTGGCGGAGGGCGAGGTGCTGCCCGTCGCCACCCGCAGCTTCGGCGGCATCGGCGTGTTCGCCATCCCCGAAATGGGCCGGTTCTACCGCAACGTGCTGATCGCCGATCACTATCCCCACCACGGCGCCGTGGCCTTCGGTCACTACGGCAAGGCGCTGTACAATGTGCTGACCTATCTGGGCGTGTCCACCATCAGCTACAACCAGCCCAAGGGAATGCTTTACAAGAACGAGAACCCCTTCGCGTAAGAGTGGAGAGAGTCAAGTCACAGTCCTGAAAAAACCGCCCGCTTCCGAAACCGGAGGCGGGCGGTCAGCGTGTCGATAAAGTCGGATATAACTGGCAACTTACACAAATAAGGGATTGCCTATCGTTAGACTGCCAAGGCATTTAAAGTTTTACTCGATTTTTTTCAAAAAATCGCAGGTCCAGGGCAGAGCCCGGTCGCCCTCCGCAGAGGGCGAAATACTCCTATACGCCCACAAACAGTCAGGAAGGTATGGAAACCCTACTAAGGGGTGTCCATATGGGCGGAACCGGCTCGATGCCGGTTCCACCCATTTTTTACGCTGCCTTTTCGTTTTGTGCAACTTTTTCCTGCAAACCACTTTTTTGACAGCCTGAACCGCCCGCTTCCATCCATCGGAAGCGGGCGGTTTTCATCTGCACAGAAACGGGAGCAGGGGGCAAAGCCAAAATCTCTCCGTCCTTACTTTGCTTCAATCTCCAGCGTGAAGGTCCTGCCGCTGAAGGGGGCGAGGCGCTGCACGCCCAGCTTGCTTTCAAAACGGCCGTCCTCACCGACGGTGACGGCGCA
>JAQXNQ010000443.1 GCA_029098085.1 Oscillospiraceae bacterium | reverse complement strand
CACTAAAAGAATGCTTCACCCTGTCCTCCACCTCGGCCCGCTTGGCGTCGTTGAACCGGTCCAGCGTGCCGACCAGATAGCCGGTGATGCGGCGGATGCGCTCAAAGCCAACCTCACTTTCGTTTTCCTTGCGATGGCAGTGGGGGCACTCGTTCTGGATGATGCCGGTATAGCCGCAGACCGGATCCCGGTCCACCGGGTGGTTGATGGAGCCGTAGCCGATGCCGATCTCCTTCATATAGCGAACCACCCGCTCAAAGGCCTCCAGATTCTCGGTGGGGTCACCGTCCAGCTCGATATAGGAGATGTGGCCGCCGTTGGTCAGGGCGTGATAGGGCGCCTCGATGCGCAGCTTGTCGAAGGCGTTGATCTGGTAGTAAACCGGCACATGGAAGGAGTTGGTGTAGTAGTCCCGGTCGGTGACGCCGGGGATCTCGCCGAACAGCTTTTTGTCGATCCGGACGAAACGGCCGGACAGACCCTCGGCGGGGGTGGCGATCAGCGAGAAGTTCAGGCCTGTCCGCTCGGTTTCCTCGTCCATCCGGCGGCGCATATAGCCGATGATCTCCAGGCCCAGGTTCTGGGACTCCTCCGACTCGCCGTGATGCTTGCCGGTCAACGCCTTCAGGCACTCGGCCAGGCCAATGAAGCCCATGGTAAGGGTGCCCTGCTTGAGCACCTCCTCGACGCTGTCGTCCGGGCCCAGGTTGTCCGAGCCCAGCCAGACGCCCTGTCCCATGAGGAAGGGATAGTTGCGGACCTTCTTGCCGCACTGGATCTTGAACCGGGCCAGCAGCTGATCCACCACCAGATCGATCATCTTGTCCAGCGATTCAAAGAAGAGATCCACATCCCCGTGGGCCTTGATGGCCAGCCGGGGCAGGTTGACCGAGGTGAAGCTCAGGTTGCCGCGGCCGGTGACGATCTCGTGGGTGGGATCGTAGTGGTTGGCGATGACCCGGGTGCGGCAGCCCATATAGGCGCACTCGGTGTCGGGCTGGCCGGGCTTGTAGTACTGCAGGTTGAAGGGAGCATCGATGAAGCTGAAGTTGGGGAACAGCCGCTTGGCGGAAACCTCAATGGCCAGCTTGAACAGGTCGTAGTTGGGTTCGCCGGGGTTGTAGTTGACCCCCTCCTTGACCTTGAAGATGTGAATGGGGAAAATGGGGGTTTCGCCGTTGCCCAGACCGGCCTTGGTGGCCAGCAGCACGTTGCGGATGACCATTCTGCCCTCGGGAGAGGTGTCGGTGCCGTAGTTGATGGAGGAGAAGGGCACCTGCGAACCGGCGCGGGAGTTCATGGTGGTCAGGTTGTGCACCAGCGCCTACATGGCCTGATAGGTGGCGCGGTCGGTCTCCTTCAGGGCCTCCCGGGCGGCGAACTTCTGCACCCGGGTTACATCGCTCTCCCCGATGCCAATGGCGGTCAGCCGCTCGGCCTCGGCCTCCTTATAGCCGTTATTTCCCGCGACGATGGGCCGCAGATCCAGCGCGCTCTCAATGCCGGAGGCGATGTCCTCAGCGATGTCAATGCCGTTTTCCAGCCCGCAGACCAGCTCCAGCGCCTTGCCCAGATTGGTCACATAGCGCTTCTTATAGGTCTTGCGGACGCCGTCGGCCAGATAGTAGTCGAAGCAGGGAATGCTCTGTCCGCCGTGCTGGTCGTTCTGGTTGGCCTGAATGGCGATGCAGGCCAGGGCGGAGTAGCTGGAGATGTCGTTGGGCTCCCGCAGAAAGCCGTGACCGGTGGAGAAGCCGCCCTTGAACAGCTTGCCCAGGTCGATCTGGGTGCAGGTGGTGGTCAGGGTCAGGAAGTCCAGATCGTGAATGTGGATATCGCCCTCCCGGTGCGCCTTGGCGTGCACCGGATCCAGCACAAACATCTCATAGAACCGCTTGGCGCCCTCCGAGCCGTACTTCAGCATGGAGCCCATGGCGGTATCGCCGTTGATGTTGGCGTTTTCCCGCTTGACGTCGTTGTCGGCGGCGGACTTGAAGGTCAGATCCTCATAGGTCTTCATCAGCTGGGTATTCATTTCCCGGATGCGGGTGCGCTCCGCCCGGTAGAGGATGTAGTTCTTGGCGGTGCGGGCATGTCCCCGCTCCACCAGAATGTGCTCCACCGCATCCTGGATGTACTCCACGGTCGGCACCGGATCGGGACAGCTCTTCTCCACATACTCGGCCACCTCCTGCGCCAGCTCAAAGGCGGTTTCGTAATCCCGTCCTCCGGTGGCCTGAGCGGCCTTGAAGATCGCGGCGGAGATCTTTTCAATGTTGAAGGGAACCTCACGCCCGTCCCGCTTTCTGATTTTTGTAATCATTGGATCTGCTCCTTCCGGCTTCGGGCCCGGTCAGACGCCCTGTACGCCCCTCAGGGCTTGCTCTGAGCCCCTTTGGGACAGATGGGCGCAAAAAGAGCCGCCCGGCACAGAACAACATTCCGGTACCTTTTGAAAGGCCTTCAGGCCTCCCCCTTCGGACACTCAGAATGCAGGTTGCCGGACGGCCGCAACCAAACCACAAGATGTAGTACTATTCTCGTAACAATGACTATTATATAGCTTTTTGCGGCAGTTGTCAAGGGGCTTTCCGCAAAAGTCCCATCGGAGCAGATGTGGAAGAAAAACAGCAAAAATCCCCAAAAATATTTTTTTCATTTAGGCAAAGCGTCTATTGAAAAACCCTTCGTTCCATGGTATCGAAGGCGGAAGAGTGTGCGCCGCATGCGAACAGAAAGTCAACTTATTCACTTTTCCCCAGGGGGAGCGGCAATTAGGAAATCGAAAAAAATTTTTCGGAGGGAGAAAAAGGAGCTTTTTTTCAGCCAAATGTCAACCCGCCCCACCGGCGGCTTTTTGTTTTGCCTTGATCTGACGGATATCCTGTCCGATAAACCGCAGGCAGGTGAACATGGTGTATACCCTGGACACCACCCGGCTGGTGTAGCGCTCCTCCATCTCGGGCCAGGTCAGATTGGTGCTGAGGATGGTGGGCTTTTCCCGGTTGAGCCGGGTGTTGAGGATGTTGTAGACCGCCGTCCTGGTGAACTGAGTGGAGAACTCGGCGCCCAGATCGTCCAGAATCAGCAGATCGGCGTCCAGCAGCTGATCCAGCGTACCGCCGCCGCCGTTTTCCGGGTGGAAGTGCTCCTGCTCGATCTGGCGGAGAAAATCCTGGGTGGAGCCGTAGGCCACGCCGTACCCCCGGCTGATGACCTCCGAGGCGATGGACAGGGACAGGTGGGTCTTGCCCAGACCGGTCTCGCCGAACATCAGAATGCCCTTGGCGTTCGGGGTGAACTGCTCCGCATAGGACTTGCAGAAGCTCAGCACCTGGCTCATCCACTCCCGGGGCACGACCTTGTACTGAGGATCGTACTTATCCGAATAATAGGACAGATTAAAGCTGTCAAAGCTGGTGAGCCGCAGACTGGAAACCCGGTTCAGCCCCTCCAGCGCGTTCTGGCGGATCAGCCCCTCCAGACAGCGGCAGCGCCTGTCCCCCTGATAGCCGGTGTCGCCGCAGAGGGAGCAGACCGGGTTCAGCTTCAGATAATCCTCCGGATAGCCGTTTTCCCGCAGCAGCCGCTTTTCCTCGGCCTGCAGAGCCAGGTTGGCGTCCCGGATCCGGGCGACGCCCTCCTCCACGTTTTCCTGATGAGCCAGAATCAGGCGGCTCAGCTGTACGCTGGTCTGGGCGAGCTTTGCCCGCACCTCCATGACCTCGGGCAGCTTCTGGGCGATCTCCTCCAGATGCTGCGACTGCTCCACCCTGGCGGCCAGCTGCCGCTGCTTCAGGGTCTGCAGCGCTTTGGCCACTGCTTCGTTTTTCATCTGCGTCTCCCTCCTTTATCTGCCGCTGAAACCGCCGGACGGATCCGGCAGCTCCAGCCCCAAAGCGTCAAACTGTCCGGCGTCGTAGGAACGGCGGGGCGCGGCCTTTTCCGGTGCCCGTGCCGGCTGATCCCGTTCGGCGGCCTCCTCCGGCGTGCGGATGTCCTTCTCATGCCAGCTGACGAGAATTTTGTTGATGTAGGGAAAGCTGAGCCTTCCAATCTTGTCCACCGCGCGTTCATAGGCCAGCCGGATCATGTCGATGCCGTAGCCCAGCTGGAACCACTGGCCGATGAACTTCCGCTCATCGGTGGTCAGTCCCCGGCTGCGGATGCCGAAGGCGTCCATGACCAGCTTTTCGTTGCCCCATCGCTGGGTCTGGCGCTGGATGTACTCCTCAGCCAGAGCGTGGGTGGTGACCCCCTGCTCCGCCCAGCCGCGGCAGAGCTTCTGCAGATAGTTGAACTGCAGCTTGCCGTTGGAGACGCAGAAATCCACCGCCATGACGATCACGTCGGCGGGCAGTCCCAGCTCCTCATAAAAATACACCAGTCCCCGGCGCTCGGTGTCGGTCAGGGGACGGCCATAGATGCCCTCGGAGGTCTGCAGGACAAACTGCAGCTGCTCCGACTGCTCCACCCGCTGAGCCAGCTGCCGGGCGGTGAGACGGGGCTTGTCCGGCAGGGGCTTTGCCGGAGCGGAGGATGTGGCTTCCCGGTCCGCCGGAGAGGCAGCCGGGGAAGAAGCCGTCCGGACGGAGGGCAGCACGCCGCAGCCCTCCCAGTAGCCGATGGCCTCGCGGACATCGCTTTCGGGGAGGTTAAGCCAGGCGGCAATGGGGCCGGGATCGGTGTCCTGACGGCGGAGAGCGGCGAGAAGAACCTTGACGTAGACGCCGCTGGCAGCGGCGAGATGGGCGTCGATGGTTTTCCCGTCCAGAACAACATAGGTGGGAAATTCGTTCATAGCTACCTCTGGAGGAGTGAAGTACACCCGACCGGGTCGGGTGTGTCAGACTGTCGAAAAAGATGCCTTTTGAATCAGCAAAGTGCTGATCGTAGTGAATAGTGAATAGTTAAGGTGAATCGGCGCTGCGCGCCTTAAAAATTGACAGAACCGGTGAATTTTGCGCCTGTTTTGACGCTTTCATATCAATATGCCTGTTTCTGAGCGACCGAGGAGCGCAGCCAGGTCATCTGTACCCCACGGCCATTCTCCCGTAAAGCCACAAGGGCTTTTTTTATTATACCACACTTTTTCCATAAAGAAAAGGGAGCGTTTCCGCTCCCTCCAGCGTGTCGATAAAGTCGATGCGCATTAGCAGTTTGCACAAATAAGGAACGGCTTTTCGTTGGACTGCCAAAGCGAAGAAAGTTTTACTCGATTTTTTTCAAAAAATCGCGGATTCCAAAGGCAGAGCCTTGGTCGCGCTCCGCAGAGCGCGAAATCCT
>JAQXNQ010000442.1 GCA_029098085.1 Oscillospiraceae bacterium | reverse complement strand
CAGCTGTCGCGGAAAAGGGGAAGGCAGGTCATCTCCCGGAAGCCGTTCAGGAAATCGCCTTTGAAAACCACGCCGATGTCAGCTGTGCCGGAGGAAAGAGCGGCCGCGGCGGCTTTGCTTTCCGCCGACGCGACGGTCAGGTTGATCTGCGGATGGGCTTCCAGCAGAGAAACAGCGGTTTTGGCCAGCAGCAGCCGTTGAAGAGCAGGAACACACTGCAGCCGCACCGTGCCGGTCAGCTGCTCCGCTTTGGCGGCGGAAAGCAGCTCCTGCTGCGCCCGGAGAATGATCTCCGTCTTTTCCAGTGCCAGCTTCCCCAGAGCGGTGGACTCTATGCCGGTGACGCTCCGCCGAAGCAGCGTGCCGCCCAGTTCCTGCTCCAACCGGGAGATGGCGCTGCTGAGCGAAGACTGGGAGATATAGTTTTCTCGTGCCGCCACCGAAATGGAACGGCAGCGCACGGCTTCCCGAAAATAGTACAGCTGCTCCGACTTCATGATTTTACCTCTCACTTATTCCTATAATCCTATTGGATAAATAGGATTATAAATCAAATTTGCACGCTTGTCAAATAGAAAATTCCGCTGTTTGGGGATTTTCTGGACGTCATCCATCTGAAAACGGGATACCCCCTATCTGAAAAACCGATCTGTTCCGCCGCTGAAACCCCTTGACTTTTGTGGAAGGGTACCGTATACTAGCAAATGCTGATATTCCTATCGGATAAATAGGAATATCAGCAAACCTTCAGACATTCTGTGAGAACCTGTATAACGGAAGGAGACAGCAGGAGTTGAAACAAAATTTTCTGTCTGCGGATCTGCTGATCATCGGCGGAGGAACGGCAGGCTGCTACGCTGCCATAACGGCAGCGCGAAGGAACCTGTCCCTTCGCATTCTCGTGGCCGCAAAGGCTCATATCAAACGCAGCGGCTGTCTGGCTGCCGGCGTCAACGCCCTCAACGCCTATCTTACCTCCGGCCAGACGGCGGAGGATTATCTGGAATTTGTGCGGTGGGATGCCGAGGGCATCATCCGGGACGATCTGGTTCTGTCCATGGCGGAGGAGTTCAATGAAGCGGCCCGGGATCTGGAGCGGATGGAGCTGGTCATTCAGAAGGACGCGGACGGGAACTATGTCTCCCGGGGCCGGCGGAACATCAAAATCAACGGAGAGAACATCAAGCCCATTCTGGCCGCCGCCGTTCAGAAGCTGCCCAATGTTTCGGTGCTGAACCATCTGAACATCACCGACTATCTGGTGCTGGACGGCCGGGTCTGCGGTGCGGCAGGCTTTTCGGTGCTGGAGCAGGAGGCCTTCGTCATTGCTGTCCGGGGCGTTCTCTGCACCACCGGCGGCGCGGCGGGACTGTACCGGCCCAACAATCCCGGCTTCTCCCGCCATAAGATGTGGTATCCGCCCTTTAACACCGGCGCAGGCTATGCCATGGGCATTCGTGCCGGAGCTGAAATGACCAGCTTTGAAATGCGCTTTGTGGCTCAGCGCTGCAAGGACACCATTGCTCCCACCGGCACCATTGCCCTGGGTGTCGGCGCCAGAGAGATCAACAGTCTGGGAGAAAGCTATGAGGAGCGCTACGGCCTGTCCACCTCGGGCAGAGCATACGGCACGGTCAATGAGGCCCGGGAGGGACGGGGTCCCTGCTATCTTCAAACCAGAGGCTGCACGCCGGAGCAGGATCAGGATCTGCTGAAGGCCTATCTGAATATGGCTCCCGCCCAGACGCTCAAATGGCTGGAGAGCGGCCGCCTCCCTTCTCAGCAGAACGTGGAGGTGGAAGGAACCGAGCCCTATATTGTCGGCGGCCATACCGGCAGCGGCTACTGGGTGGACAGCGGCCGCCGCACCACCCTTCGGGGCCTGTATGCTGCCGGAGATGTGGCGGGCGGCGCTCCGAAAAAATTTGTCACCGGTGCCATGGCGGAGGGAAAGCTGGCCGCTCTGACCTTTTTGGAGGACGAAGCCGCCCTTTCCCTTCACTCCCGGGAGACTGTCGTTCAGGCGGCGCAGCCGGTGCTGGAGCATTATGAGGCGCATCTGTCCGCCGGAAATACCGGCTTTGATGTCTTTGAGCTGGAGGAGGCCATGCAGAAGACCATGGACGAGTATGCCGGCGGAATCCGCACCGGTTACCGCTACAACGCCCGGCAGCTGGCCCTGGCGGATCAGCGGATTCAGGAGCTGGCGGATCTGGCCGCTGCTCTTCCGGCGGCGGACTCCAGTGATCTGCTGCGTGTTGTTGAGCTGGAGGAGCGGCTGGTGGTCTGCCGCACGCTGATTGCCCATCTGCTGGACAGGAAGGAAACCCGGTGGGCCGGCTTCGGCATCTATACGGATTATCCGGAGCGAAACGATTCGTGCGGCTATTATGTGAATTCGCGGCTGGAAAACGGCCGGATCCGGGTGCTGCACCGGCCGCTGGTGAAGGGGGAGTTTCATTATGAGCATTCTGATTAAGCAGGAGCTGTGTGCCGGCTGCGGCAGCTGCGCCGGGATCTG
>JAQXNQ010000441.1 GCA_029098085.1 Oscillospiraceae bacterium | reverse complement strand
TCAGCTCCTCCTGCGCCCGCTGCTCCTGCTCCTCCATCCGGCGGATCTGCTGACGAAGGGCGGCAGCGGCGGCTTCGGCCTCCCGACGGGCGGGGGCGGGCAGCTGGGGACGCAGGGCGGTTTCCTGGCCGTCCAGACCCTCCTTCTGCCGCAGCAGCTCCTCCAACTGTCCGCGGGCAGCGGTCAGATCGGCGGTGAACTGCTCCTCCCGCTTCAGCTGCGTCTGCAGCAGCTCCCGGGCATCGTTGGCGGCGGCTTCGTCGGTGCGGGCCTGCCGCAGAGCGGCATCGGCGGCGTCGGCATCCCGGGCAGTCTGCTGCTGCAGCCGGGGCAGCAGGGTCACCAGCTCCTCCAGCGTCAGGGCGGGACGGTCTCCCGTTTGAGCAGCAGAATTGTCTGTATCAGAAGAACATATTTCATCCTGCTCCAGTCGCCGCAGCAGGGCAGCGCTGTCCGAGAGCAGACGGCGCACTTCGCTCTCCAGGGCGGCCGTATCGGCTGCGGCCTGCTGAGCCAGCTCCTGCTGGTCGGCATCGGCTTTGGCGGCATTCTGACGAAGCACCTCCAGCTGCTGCTCGGTGGGGGCATTGGTGCAGGCCGCAGCGGGGGCGGGATGTGTCCGCGACCCGCAGACCGGGCAGGGCTCCCCATCGATCAGGGAAGCCGCCAGAATCCCCGCCTGCTCGGACAGGAACCGGCGCTGGTTGTCCTGATACCGAAGACGCAGCCGGGCGCAGTTGTCCATGGCCGCCTGCAGACGGCTCCGCAGGGTGAAAAGAGCCTCCTGCTGCTCTCTCACGACGGACAGACGCTGCGTCAGCTCCCCGGCGGTCTGCTTCCGCAGGGCGGCCTCCTGCTGCCGCTGTCCTGCGGCGAAACGAGCCTGTGTCCGGGCGGGAGCCGATGCAGCCAGGGGCTCCAGCTCCTTTTTCCGCTGCGCCAGGTCGGAGAGCTTTCGCTCCAGCTCTTCCACCTGTTTGCAAGCGTGTCCTTTTTCTGCGGACAGTTTCCGGCGGTCGGCATCCAGCGCCTCCAGCCGGTCATAGAGGGGCAGGGCGTTATGCAGCCGCTGCAGCTCTCCCTGCCGCTTCTCCAGCAGCGGGTGACCCTCCTGAGCGGTGCGCTGCTGACGGACAGCCTGCTCCAATTCTTCTGCGGCGGACTTCTGTGCCGTTTCGGCAGCGGTCAGATCGGACTGAGCCCGCCTGAGACGGCTGTTGGCCCCCCGGCAGGTCTCGGCGGCGGGAGCCAGACGCTCGGCCTGACGCCCCTTGAGGAGCCGCTGCTCCTCTTGCTCCATCCGGGCAGACTGTTCACTGAGAGTGGACAGCTTCCGCTCTGCCCGGGCCAGCTGATCCCGGCGCTGCTGCAGCTCGGCCGCTTCGGTTTCCAGCCGGGTCACCGCCTCCAGCTGCTGCTGGAGGGACTGCTCCTGCTCAAGCAGCGCCGCCTCTCCGGCAGCATCCTGCTCCAGAAGGGGAGCGAGAGCCTCCAGCAGCCGGGGCAGCTCGGGGTACTCCTGGCTCAGCAGTGCCCGCAGGGCAGCGAAGGCGTCCTCTTCGTCCGGGTCGGGAAGCTGTATGCCGGACGCGGACTGCGCCGCCGACCGCTTCAGCTCCTCCACCGCCGCGCCCGCATCCCGCTGCAGCTCCTTCAGCCGCTCCTGAAACCGGCGGCAGGCGTCGGTGCCGAACAGACTGCGGAAGATCTCCTCCCGGTCGCTGCTGCTGGCCCGGAGCAGCCGCATGAACTCCCCCTGGGCGATCATGGCCACCTGCCGGAACTGATCCCGGGGCAGGCCGATAATGGCCACCAGACGCTGGTTGACCTCGCTGACCCGGGTCAGAACCTGTCCGCCGGGGAGGGTCAATGCGGCCATGGCGGACTGGTGGACGGTGCCCTCGCCCCGGCGTTTGGGGCGGTCGTATTCGGGGGAGCGGCGGACGGTGTAGATCTCGCCCCGGCTGCGGAAGGTCAGCTCGACGAAGGTTTCCCGGTCGGGGGCGGCGAAGTCGCTGCGGAGCATTTTGGGCTCGCGGCCGTCGCCGCTGGCCTCGCCGTAGAGGGCGAAGGAGATGGCGTCGAAGATACTGGTTTTGCCGGCACCGGTGTCGCCGGTGATCAGGAAGAGGCCCTGCTCGCCGAGGGCGGACAGGTCGAGACGCGTTTCGTTGGGGTAGGGGCCGAAGGCGCTCATGGTGAGGGAGAGGGGACGCATGGCATCAGATCCTTTTTTGAGGGAGGGGGTGGAGGGTGAATGGTGGGAAGCTGAGGTCGATTGTTCCTGCGATTGATTTTTGGTAAGGGTCGGGGCCTGGCTTGCAGGGGCGATCATCGATCGCCCGTGACCTGTCGACACGCTATCACTTCCGATTGGGTCAAAACGTTCCGCATTTCGCAGTGTAGGGGACGGCCTCTGGACGTCCCGTGGTATCACCTGCCGACACGGTACAATCTGCCATCCCGTGGTATCACCTGTCGGTACGCTGTGCTTTTCGGTGTAACCGTTCCGTTTTTCTCCCTCACCGCTCCCGTGTTTCGTTTCGATACATGGGACGTCGAGGACGCCGTCCCCTACAATTGAGGAATTTGAGAGGCTTTTCTCCCTCGCCGCTCACGCATTCCGTTTCTTCAAGCCGTAGCCCTCGCTCCGCTCGGGTCATTCGGGTGCGGGTTCGGAAGGTCGTACCCCGTATTCCCGCCGGTGGGTTTGCGTTTGCAGGGACGCTGACCGCTCCTTCCCCCTCAAATGAACCCCATCGTCTTGAACAGCAGAATCCACAGGAACACCGAAAACAGCGACGCGATGCTGGTGAAGACCACCTGCTGACCGGCCAGCTCGGCATCGTGTCCGGCAGCGGCGGCCATGGTGTAAGACGAGACGGCGGTGGGAGAGGCGAACAGCACCACCAGCGACAGCAGCGACACATCCCGGAAGCCCAGCGCCGCGCCCAACGGGAGCAGCAGCAGCGGCACGGCGACGATCCGCCCCAGCACGCCGATGGCCAGATACCGCAGATTCTTGCGCACCGCCGTGAACCGGAAGGTCGCGCCCAGCGCCACCAGCGCCAGAGGGGTGGCCATCTTGCCCAGGTCGGACACCGCCTTGTACACCGGCTGCGGCAGGGTCAGGTGCAGTCCCTGGAACAGCAGTCCGATGACCGCGCCCCAGATCAGCGGGTTTTTGAGAATGCCGATCAGCACCGATTTCATGCCGGTTTTGTTGGGGGAGTAGTACTCCAGCGCCACCACCGCCAGCACGTTGAAGGCCGGCACCGCCACCGCCGCCAGCAGAGCCGCCGTGGCCGCCTTTTCGGTGCCGTAGAGGTTGATGGCGATGGGCACGCCGAAGATCACATAATTGCTGCGGAAGATGCCCTGAATCAGCACCGCCCGGCGGCTGTCCTCCTTCACCAGCCGGGGAATGATCAGAAAGCAGAGGAAAAACACCAGCAGAATCCCGCCCAGCGCGTAGGCGAACAGGGCCGGAGACGCCGCCGTGGACAGGTCGGAATCGTAGATGTTGACAAACAGCATCAGGGGGAGGAAGGTCTTGAAGCAGAGGGCGTTGCATTTGCTGTAGAAGGCGTCGTCCGCCTTGGCCAGGTTGAGCCGCCGGAACAGATACCCCGCGCCCATGCAGAGCATCAGCGGCAGCACCGCGTTGATACTGATGATCAGGTTGTCCATAATTGCCTCCAAAGTCAGTCGTCGCCCGCAGGCGCTAGTTTTATTATAGCACATTCCGCCGGGAAGTAAAGGCGCAGCTTTGCCGCTGCGTCGTTTTTGGCGCACGGCTCTCTCCGGGGTGTTTTGGCGCACTTCGCCCTGCGGCCTTTTGGCACACTTCGCCCTTCCGGATGCTTTGGCGGACGCCCTCCTTTGGGGCATTTGGTGCACGATGCCTTTTGCGCACTTTGCCGGGCGATTTCACTTCGGGCTTCCGGCGGACGCTGCCCTTGCGGCCTTTTGGCACACCTCGCCCTTCCGAATGCTTTGGCAGACGGCTCTCTCCGGGGCGGTTTTGGCGGACGCTGCCGGGTCAGCCCCTCTATGCAGCACCCCGGGCATTTCCGGCGGACTGTCCGCTGCGCACTGTCCTTTACCAGCGCACAGAATTTTTCCTCACGCCGGACTGCACACCGGCAGCTCGGGGATGGTGAAGCCGATCCGATCCAGCTCCTCGGCCACATAGGAGGGAGTGGAGTATCCGGCAGAGCGCCTGCCCTTCTGAGCGGCGCGCCTCTCTTTCCGTGACGGACGGGCATAGGGCTGCTTAGGGTTGGTGTCCTCGCTCATCTCCCAGGAGCGCAGGGCCTCCTTCCAGTCCCGCATGGGGAATTTACCCCGCATCCAGCCGTTTGCCTCGTAGTAGTCGACGAACCGCTGGGGGTCGATGACGCTGCTCCGCTGGCGGCAGTAGTCCTCCACCTGCTGGAGCGACGGCGGCGTGAAGCAGGAGGGGTTCGCTGCAGAGTTGGGCGCA
>JAQXNQ010000440.1 GCA_029098085.1 Oscillospiraceae bacterium | reverse complement strand
ACGCTTTCGATTCTGGCAGAGCGGGGACTTTCCGCAGCACTGCCGGTTCGGGCTGAGCCGGAAACCACTCATGAGCTTTCTTGCCGCCTGACCGAGCACCCCTTTAACCATGGGCATCAGGGCGAAACTTGGAGCTATTGCGATTTCCATGGGCAGGACAGGACGTATATTCTGGTGTCCGAAGTGCCGGATGCGGAAGTGCTCGAGCGGTACGTTCACGAGGGCAGCGGCCAGGAAGCGGGCGCTGCATCTGTCAAATTCCGAACCGCCGCGGGCGGGGAATGGGTCGTGTTCGGCTCCCATTTCTGGGACTGCAACATCGGCACCGGAAAGCGTCAGCAGATTCTCCAGGCAGCGGACGCTCTGTCTGCCGGGCGTCTTCCGGCGCTCCTGCGGACGGCGGCACAGGTGCTGCTGATTCCCAGAGTGGATGCGGACGGCATGCTGAAGAACCTGACCCTTTTGAATCTCAGTCTGGACGAAACCGGGCCGCTGGAGCTGCTCCTCCGCTGCACGGCTGAGACGCTGGAGCTGGTCGGCGCTTCCAGGGCTGAAGCGCTCCGTCCGGTTCCGGATGGGGAGGGCCGCTGCACCGCTTGGGTGAGCTCCCTGTCTCCGTGGGAAGCCGCGACGATTTTTGTCCCCTGATTTTTTCTTAAGGATATCCCCGGTCTGGATCGGTGCAGAGTGGGGGAGCAGAAAGCTTCGGCTGAAAGGCCGGGGCTTTTGCTGCTTTTCACTGCGGATTTCATACAAAGCGGGTCTTTTTCGTCAGAATGCATTGATTTTCCCTTTGCATCCTGATATAATCACTGTATTATGGGATGTTCCACGATTTCAGACAAAATGTATCCTCAGCTTCCAGGGAGTGCCCTTTCCGTCCTCATCTTTTTCCCAGCGCCTGACAATCCCGACTCCAACCTGACTACGGGAAATTCCAGCTGCCATTCCCCGTAATCATAAGTTGCCGCTCATTTTCCTCATACTCCAATCATCGAAATTTTCCCTCATCCATCTCACTGCAGGAGGCCCTCCATGCTTCACCCCGGTCTTTATGAGCAGGTCATCAATATCCGTCTGACAGACGAGCTTGCGGAGATTCCGCAGGCCCGTAAGGCCGTTGCGCCCATTGATCAGGCAGAGGCCTCCAGTGTGCTGGCGCAGTATCTGGCCGATGTGGTGCAGCAGGGGCTGGATAACCTCAAGGACAACGGAGGCGGCCTCTCCGCCCAGGTCGAGCTGACCAATCGGATCGTAAGTCTCATCCGGGACGAAACCGGGGAAGAGAATTTTGCTGCGCTGAGCGTCGACCGGCGGGCGGAGCAGCTGCTGGCGCTTTTGCAGGAGGCGGATCCCCGGCTGGCCGTCGGCAAAACGGCTGCCGATCTGAGCCGCCCGGAGAGCTCCATTGCGCAAAGCTCGCTGTTCACCGGCGCTGTCCATGAGCCGCAGCTGTATGCCGAGCTCAAAAAGGAAATCGCCTCCGCCGACCGGATCGATATGCTGGTGTCCTTTGTCAAGTGGAGCGGGCTGCGCCTTTTGATGGATGAGCTGCGTGCCTTCACCCAAAACGGCGGCCAGCTTCGCATCATCACCACCTCATATATGGGCGCCACCGATGTGAAGGCTGTCGAGGAGCTGCATCAGCTGCCGAACACCCGGATCCGGGTGAGCTACAACACCAAAACCACCCGGCTCCATGCCAAGGCCTATATTTTTTATCGGGATACCGGCTTTACAACGGCCTATGTCGGTTCCTCTAACCTGTCCAACGCAGCGCTGACCAGCGGCCTGGAGTGGAATACCAAGGTGACCCGGCGGGATCTGCCCGAAACCGTCGACAAGATCGCCGCAACCTTTGAGTATTACTGGAACGACCGCGAATTTGAGCTGTACGCCGAGGATCAGCGGGAGCGGCTGGCCCGTGCCCTTCGGGCAGAAAAACACCCTGACACCGATCAGGCCGGGCTCTATACCCTGGACATCATGCCCTATGCGTATCAGCAGGAAATTCTGGACAAGCTGGAGGCCGAGCGCAGCGTTCGGGGGCATACCCGCAACCTGATCGTGGCGGCCACCGGTACCGGCAAGACGGTCATCTCCGCACTGGACTACAGGCGTTTCTGCAAACAGCATCCGGGCAGGCTCTGCCGGCTGCTCTTTGTGGCCCACCGGGAGGAGATCCTCAGGCAGAGCCTGTATACCTTCCGCGCCGTGCTCAAGGACGCCAATTTCGGCGAGATGTTTGTGGGCGGCTCTCGGCCGGAGAGCATCGACCACCTGTTCATCTCCATTCAGACCTTCAACTCTCAGAGCTTTGCGGACAAAACAAAGCCGGATTTCTATGATTTTATCATTGTGGACGAGTTTCACCATGCGGCAGCGCCGACTTATCAGAAGCTGCTGAGCTATTATCAGCCTCGGATTCTGCTGGGCCTGACCGCTACGCCGGAACGAATGGACGGGAAAAGCGTGCTGTCCTTTTTTGATCACCGCATTGCGGCGGAGATCCGCCTGCCTGAAGCCATCGACCGGAAGCTGCTTTGCCCGTTTCAATACTTCGGCGTCACGGACACGGTCGATCTGGACACGCTGCGCTGGAGCACCGGCGGCTATGACAAAGAGGAGCTGTCCCGGCTCTATACCCTCAGCGGTGCTGCGGCCAACCGGCGCGCCAGCCTCATCGTAACCTCGCTGCTGAAGTATGTGACTGATATCAACGACGTCAAGGGGCTGGGCTTCTGTGTGTCGGTGGAGCACGCTGCGTTTATGTGCCGCTATTTCAATGATCACGGCATCCCTTCCATCTTCCTGACCGGACAGTCTGCCGAGGAGGAGAGGGCCTCCGCCAGACGTCGGCTGGTGGATGGGGAAGTGCGCTTTATTTTCGTCGTGAACATTTACAACGA
>JAQXNQ010000439.1 GCA_029098085.1 Oscillospiraceae bacterium | reverse complement strand
GGTGTTCCAGCTGCTGGAGGACGGTAAGATCGACTACGTCATCCTCACCGGCTCCACCGAGCCCAGCTATATCAAGGATTTCATCCACCTGAACCACCGCTGTGTCCAGCTGGGCATCCCCTGCCTGACCTCCCTGGACACCGCCAACGCCCTGACGGATATCCTGGCCTCCCGGTATAACCAGCACAATACGGAGCTCATCGACATCTGCCACCTGCGCGACCAGCACCAGAAGCTGAAATTCGCCAAGATGGAGACCTGCGGCAACGACTATATCTTCCTGGAGAACTGGGACGGGGTCATTACCTGCCCCGAATCACTGTGCGTGACCTTCTGCGACCGGCACCACGGCATCGGCGCCGACGGTATCGTGCTCATGGAGCACTCCCAAAAGGCCGACGCGAAGATGCGGATGTTCAACGCCGACGGCAGCGAGGGCATGATGGCCGGCAACGCTCTGCGGTGCATGGGCAAGTACCTGTATGACAATGGCATCGTCCGGAAAGAGGAGTTGACCATTGAGACCGGCAAGGGCACCAAGACCGTGAAGCTCTATACCACCAACGGCAAGGTGACCTCCGCCTGCGTGGATATGGGCTACGCCACCCTGGACACGGCGGCGCTGAAGTTCGCCATTCAGGAGCAGACCGTGGTGGACTATCCCGTGGTCATCGGCGGACGGCCCTTCAACATCACCTGCGTGGATATGGGCAACCCCCACTGCGTCGTGTTCTGCCCCCGGGTGGACGCCGTGGACATTGATTTCATTGGCCCCCGGTTCGAGCACGCGCCTTACTTCCCGGAGCGCATCAACACGGAGTTCATCCGGGTGGTGAACCCTGGTACCATCAAGATGCGGGTCTGGGAGAGGGGCAGCGGCGAGACCATGGCATGCGGTACCGGCGCCTGCGCGGCGGTGGTGGCGGCTGTGGCCAACGGCCTTTGCGAAAAGGGCAAGGACGTCACCGTCCGGGCCAAGGGCGGCGACCTCATCGTCAACTACACCGATGAGCGAGTGACCCTCACCGGCGATGCGAAGCTGGTCTATACCGGCGAAGCGGAATATTAAATCAGGAACTAAAAAATACACATTTTACGCAAACAAAAAATTCCGGCAAAAGAGGCGAACAGCCTGCTTTTGCCGGAAATTTATTATGCAGTAATAGGAGGGAAGGGGCGCAGCCGCTTCTTTTTCAGGGGGTCACTTGCGGAACTCGTTCACCCGCAGGCAGCGGGTGGCATTCAGAATGGCGATGAAAGCCACGCCTACGTCGGCGAACACCGCTTCCCACATGGTGGCTACGCCGAAAGCGCCCAGCACCAGCACCGCGAACTTCACGCCCAGGGCGAACCAGATGTTCTGGTTCACGATGCGGAGGGTCTTGCGGGAGATGCGCATGGCGGTGGCAATTTTGGAGGGCTTGTCGTCCATGAGCACGATGTCGGCGGCCTCAATGGCGGCGTCGCTGCCCAGAGCACCCATGGCGATGCCGATGTCCACCCGGCTGAGCACGGGGGCATCGTTGATGCCGTCGCCCACGAAGGCCACCTTGGCACCGGAGGTCTTGGAGGAGAGGATTTTCTCCGTCCAGTCCACCTTATCCGCGGGCAGCAGTTCGGCGTGGTATTCGTCAACGCCCAGATCTGCCGCCACATTTTTAGCGACAGCTTCCGCGTCGCCGGTGAGCATGACGGTCTTCTTCACGCCGCTGGCTTTCAGATCGGCGATGGCGGCCTTGGCGTCCTCCTTGGGCAGGTCGGAAATGACGATATGTCCGGCGTAGAAGCCGTCCACCGTCACATGGACGATGGTGCCCGGCAGCTCGCAGGGCAGCCAGTTCACGTTCTGCCGCTCCATCAGGCGGCTGTTGCCCACGCAGACAGTCTTGCCGTCTACCTTGGCGCAGACGCCGTGGCCTGCAATTTCCTCCACATCACAGACGCGGGCGGCGTCCGGCTCTGCCTTGCAGGCGGCCTTCAGGGACAGGGAGATGGGATGGTCGGACCAGTGCTCCGCCAGGGCGGCGTATTCCAGCACCTGCTCCTGGGTAAAGCCTTCCTCGGGATGGACGGCGGTGACGGAGAAGGTGCCCTTGGTCAGGGTGCCGGTCTTGTCGAAGATGACGGTTTCGGTTTTTGCCAGGGCTTCCAGGTAGTTGCTGCCCTTC
>JAQXNQ010000438.1 GCA_029098085.1 Oscillospiraceae bacterium | reverse complement strand
TAGGACAGCCAGCAGCGCTTTGCCGGGCCGCAGGGCCAGGTGCGGATGTAGGAAAGTGCCGCTTCCATGGCTTTCCGGCCCAGTCCCTGACCCTGAAAGCGGGCGTCGATCATCAGCCGCCAGATGCAGTAGCTGTCCCTGGCGGATTCCGGCTCGTCCTCGTCGCCGATGGAGCCGCAGCCGATCATCACAAACCCCACCGGCTCGCCGTCCTCATACAGGCCGAAGGGCAGGGCTGTGTAGCCGTCTTCCCGGGCGGCGAAGGCCTCAATGATGCTGTACGGGTTGGGGGCGACAAAATCCTGTTGCTCCTTTGCGGGCGAGAGCCGGACGATGTCCCATACATTGCCCAGGCTGAGCCTGACCAGTTCCATCTTATACTCCTTTCCGGTCTTCCACGGAACCTTTCAGAAGAATCTTTTCCGCTTGAAATAAATGATCTCCGCGATGACGATCAAAACGGCGATGACAATGACCGCCAGGTAGCCGTACCGCCACTGCAGCTCGGGCATATGGCTGAAGTTCATGCCGTACCAGCCGGTCAGCAGGGTCAGGGGCAGGAACAGAGTGGTAACCACCGTCAGAATGCCCATGATCCGGTTCTGCCGGGCGTCCTGAAGGGACTGGTACAGCTCCCGCAGCTGCAGAATGTTTTCCCGCAGCAAGCGGACGTAGCTCTGCAGCCGTTCGGTGCGGTGGGTGTACTGCTCCCATAGTCCGGCGGCGCCAGCATCCCGGGACTGCATCAGCTCGCCGATGGCAGTCAGCTGCTCATAGTAGGCGTTGAGTTCGGACAGCTTCTGTCGGCGGCGGGTCAGGACGGCAAAAAAGTCTTCGGGGACGTTCTGGTTAAGGCTGTCCTCCATCTGCTCCAGTTCCTGTTCCAGATGGGAGAGGTAGAGAATGTCCTCCTCGATCATCTGTTCCATCAGCTGCAGCAGCAGATGATCCGGCGATTGCAGATCCTGCAGGGCAGCGGTCTGCTTTTCGGCCCACTGCCTGAGGTCGCCGCTGTCCTCGATGAGACAGAGACAGTCCGCCGTCAGGCAGAAGGCGAAGGTCAGCAGGGGAGTCCGCTGGCTGTTCTTCCGGGGGAGGCGCAGGATGCCCATGACGCAGTCCCGGAAGGGCTCGGCCCGGCAGTACCGGATGGAGCCCAGGCTGTGCAGCAGTTCCCTGTCGTGGGAAAAGCGCTCCCGGTTTTGGTGAAATTCTTCGGCACTGAGCACGGCCAGAAACGGCGTGCCGGCCTTTTCCGGCGGGGCGGTGGTCAGTCCGCCGTCCGCTGCTTTGATGTAGGCGATCATGGGCGCTCCTTTCCGATCTCGCGGAGACTGGGTGTCTGGTCAGGACGTTGGACAGACGGCTGCCAGGCGTCTTTATCTCCACTTTTCATCCAGAAAATCCATGTACCGGTTCCAGTCCTCCCGGCTGAAATAATGGGCGCCGGAGCGGAGGTGGTAGCCGATGCTGCCCTGCCGGAAGGCATCGCCCGCCTTGGGCAGCCGGTCGGGGGCGATGAGGCCGGGCAGACCCAGCCGCTCCCAGGCTTCAGAAGCGGCCCGGCAGCTGAGATATTCGGCGTCGGGGTCAGCCCAGATGTCCTCCTCGGCGCTGCCCACCAGCAGCAGCCGGGGCGCCATGGCTGCCAGCAGGAAGTGCTGATCAAAGGGCATCTCCTGCTCTCTGTCTGCGTACTGGCGGTAGTTTTTGCAGAACCAGAAGGGGAAGACCCGGGAGATGACCTCCACCCGCTCGCCCCGCTTTTCCCGGGTGATGGCGGCGCCGCTGCAGCCGGAATCGTTGGAGCAGGCGGCGGCGAACCGGGTGTCCAATGCGCCGCAGAGCAGGGCGGTCTTGCCAAGCCTTGAGTGGCCGATGACGGCGGCCTTCCGGGGATCCAGACGGGACTGGGTCAGGGCCCAGTCCAGCACCCGGGAGGCGGCCCAGGCCCAGAGGGTCAGCTTGCCGGGACATTCCTCCGGCGGCAGCAGGGCGGGCAGACCCTCCGTAAAGCCGTCGTCCCGGTCGGGGGCGATATCCTCATAATAAAAGGAGAGGACGGCGTAGCCCCGGTCGCAGATCTCCTCCGACGGCAGATACTTATCGGGCACATCGGGGCGGAAATTGATCATCACAAAGAAGGGGAAGGGCCCCTCGCCTTTTGGCAGCACCGCCGTCACCGGGAAGGAGAAGTCTCCGCCCGAGGGAAGGGAGGCGGTCAGCCGCAGCTTTTGGAGGGTGGCCTTGCCGGCACAGAATTCCTCCTCCGACAGCACCTCCGCCTGCAGCGCGGCGGGGGGAGGGGGTGGAAAGCCATAGACCTCCTTACAGAGGGTGATGACCAGCTGCTGACGGCGTTCGGTCCAGTCTTCCAGCTGAAAATCCTCCGGCAGCAGGGGCGGCAGGTTCAGGGCGTCCAGCTTCTGCTTCAGCAGAGGATGGCTGTCGGGGCAGGGAGCACCGTCCGGCGAGACCTT
>JAQXNQ010000437.1 GCA_029098085.1 Oscillospiraceae bacterium | reverse complement strand
CGAGTTGGCCGGCAGGCTGTCGGGAATATTGATCGGCATCAGACAGTCCTCCTGTCAGAAAAGAATGGATGGGAAATCATATATATTATAGCAGATGAACGGACGGGGCGCAAGGGGCAGCGGCAGAGAAAGAAAAACGGGCGGAAAAAGGAACCTTCTGCGGAAAAAAGCGGCAAAAAACCGGAAAAAACCTCCGCTTCCGGTAGTTACAAAAAGGAAAGAAACCTGTAAAATGAAGCCGTGGATAAACTGATGCACCATGACAAACGGCCTTCCCCACGGGGAGGCGGAAGGAGGCGGTAGAGACGCACCTGATGATGGCCGCTCAGACAGGGCGGCAGATAATCCTGAACTTATTCCCTGATCAAAGGAGACAGTCTCATGCGTAACAGAAAAATCCTGCCGGCGGCTGCGCTGGCCCTGATGATCGCCCTTTCGGGCTGCGGAACCTCTGGAAACCTGAAGGGTCAGCTGCAGTCGGCTCTGCCCTCCCAGCCGGAATCCTCCGAAGCCTCCTCACAGCCCGCTTCCCGGCCGGAGTCCTCCGAAGCCTCCTCACAGCCTTCTTCCCAGCCGGAGTCCTCCGAAGCCTCCTCACAGCCCGCCTCCCGGCCCTCCACCCAGAATATCGGCGACCGCTTCGGCAGCACCGGCGGCTCCTCCACCGAAGCGGGCAGCAAGGTGACTGAGGAGGAGCTGGCGCTGATCGGCGGGTCGCTGTACGAAATCGCCGAGAGCAACCGGCTGAGCAGGCTGCTGCAGTTCTATGACATGCTGTACTACTTCGTCGACTACGACAACGGCAACCAGGAAGAGACCATTTTCACCATGTTCCAGGGCGAGTTTGCCCGGCTGGAGGTGGTACTGACCGAAACCTACAAGAACGTGCTCCGGGGCTATGTGAACTGGATGAGCTTCGAGAACTACCCCGAACGGGTGCAGGGCTATATCTGCTATCCCGCGGGACGGGAAGACGAGGCCTTCGGGGTGGAATATTCCCTGTCCGGCGTCATCGATGAGTCCGCCGAAATCAGGAAGATCGAGGAGCTGGGCGAGTACATCGCCGTCACGGTCTACCGCCCCGACAGCGAGCTGTGGGCGAAATATGTGGTGCAGCGGGGCAACCTGATGCTGGTGCAGGCGTTCAACTATTACGACCTGGAGAGCGCCCCCTTCAGCACCTGCACGCTGGAGACCTCCGGCGACGATCACGGCATCGTCTCCAACTTCCTGACCGCGTGGGAGGAGACCCGGACAATTCATCTGACCTATGACCAGGGCAGCGACGGCGGCGTGTTCCAGATCACCGAGGACTGGGAGGTCCCGGCCAGCTGGGAGGTCACGCCCTGGTATCCGTGGGATGTGTCGATGTACATGAACACCGACATGACCCAGCCCTACGAATATCCTGGCGACGGAACGGATGACTATACGATTTATGTGACCGAGGTCATGGGATAAACCCTGTCCCCTGTCCGGCTCAAGGCCGGGCGGGGGCTTTTTTCGCTTCACCGGAAGGCGGGAATATGGTATAATGAAGCCATAGCGAGGTTTGGGAGGCGGAAACATGAAGCTGAAGCTGAGTGAAAATATCCGGCAGCGGCGGCGGGAGGCCGGGCTGACGCAGGAGCAGCTGGCCGAGGCGCTGGGCGTCACGGCGGGCGCGGTGTACAAGTGGGAATCGGGACGGGCGGCGCCCGAGCTGGGGCTGCTGGTGGAGCTGGCGCAGTTTTTCGGGGTGTCGGTGGACGCCCTGCTGGACTACGGCTGGGAGTCGCTGGACATGGGCCAGACTGCCGACCGGCTCCGGCAGTGCATCCGGGATCGGCGGCTGGAGGAGGGGCTGAAGCTGGCCTCACAGGTGCTGCAGAAATACCCCAACAGCTTCCGGGTGGTGTGGGAGAGCGCCGAGCTGCACTTTCTCACCATGGATCCCGCCCTCGCCCCGAAGGCCGTTGAGCTGTACCGGCGGGCGCTGCAGCTGATGGATCAGAACACCGACAGCACCATCGGCCCGGCGGTGCTGCAGAGCCGGATTGCCGCCTGTCTCTGCCGTCTTGGCCGGACGGATGAGGCGGTGGAGCTGCTGAAGCGGAACAATGTGGGCGGCATCAACAACGTGCTCATCGGGCTGCTGCTGTCGCAGGAGGAGAGCAAAGCGGAGGAGGCCCTCCCCTGGCTGTCCGACGCCCTGCTGAAGAGCTTCAGCCAGCTGTTCAACACCTGTGTGGGCTATGCCTGCGCCTGCGGCGCGCTGGAGCGGTACGACGAAGCGTTGGATATACTCCGGTGGATGCTGGCGCTGGAACGGGGGCTGCGGAAGGACGACACGGTCTGCTGGATGGATCAGGGCGAGGCCCGGCTGCTAACCATGACGGCGGAGATGGAGCTGCGCCGGGGCGACCGTCCAGCGGCCCGGGAGGCGCTGACGCAGGCCCGGGAAAGAGCCCTGCGGTTCGACGCCGCGCCGGAGTACCGGGCAGCCGTCGGCATGAAGTTTTACCACGGCAGCGGGCCCGCAGCCTGCTACGACGACATGGGCGAAACCGCCATGGAATCCATCGGGAACTACCTGAAGGAGGCACCCTGTCTGCAGCCGTTGTGGGAAGAGGTTGAGGGAAACGCAGCGTATGAATCAACTGTGCCGGGCAACAGTTTGCCGGGCTGAAGGCGCGTGACGCGTCTGTGCGGATATTTCTCCCATTCTGAACCGAAAGCCGTCTGAACGTTAGATTTTGTCGGTTTTCCCTTAGATTTTGCACAGCGGCTTGTTTTTCCCCGGCCGGTGTGATAGGATAAAAGCAGGAAACGACCCACCCTGACAGAAAGGAGGAGCCTTTATGTGGGAATACATACTCTGGGGCGTGATTTTCGTTGCGGCGCTGGCGGTGGAGGCGGCGACCATGTCGCTGGTGTCCATCTGGCTGGCAGCAGCGGCGGTGGTGACCTTCTTCGTGGCCGCGGCCGAAGGCGCATTCTGGCTGCAGTGCCTGATCTTTGTGGTGCTGTCTCTGCTGCTGTTCCTGCTGACCCGCCCGCTGACCGAAAAATTCCGCCGGAAAAAGCCCGTCCGCACCAACGCCGACAGCGTCATCGGCATGGAGGGCGTGGTGCGCAGGGAGATTGAACCCCTGCAGGGCGGCAGAGTCTGCGTGGGCGGTCTCGACTGGTCCGCCCGGTCGTCCCAGTCCGTCCCCATCCCCGTGGGAAGCTGCGTGGTGGTGGAAAAAATCGAAGGCGCAACCCTGCTGGTGCGCCCGGCTGAAGCGCCCAAACAGGCGTAAGGCATTTTCAAGGAGGTAAAGCTTATGACACATCCCGTTCTGCTCGCCGGCCTCGGCGTCAATTACCCCGCCCTCTTCGTGGGTCTGGGCATCCTGCTGGTGATCCTGCTGGTGCTGATCGCCAACCTGAAGATCGTTCCTCAGGCGCAGGTTTATATCATCGAGCGGCTGGGCTCCTATCACACCACCTGGGAAACCGGTCTGCACTTCCTGACCCCCTTCATCGACCGGGTCGCCAAGCGGGTTTCCCTGAAGGAAAACGTGGTGGACTTCCCCCCTCAGCCGGTCATCACCAAGGACAACGTCACCATGCAGATCGACACCATCGTCTTCTATCTGGTGTCCGACCCCAAGCTGTTCACCTACGGCATCGACCGTCCCATCTCCGCCATTGAGAACCTGACCGCCACCACCCTGCGGAACATCATCGGTGACCTGGATCTGGACGCCACCCTCACCTCCCGCGACGTCATCAACAGCCGCATCACCACCACCCTGGACGAAGCCACCGACAAGTGGGGCATCAAGGTCACCCGGGTAGAGCTGAAGAACATCATGCCGCCCAGAGAAATCCAGGACGCCATGGAGAAGCAGATGAAGGCCGAGCGCGAACGCCGCGAATCCATCCTGCAGGCCGAGGGCCGCAAGCGGAGCCAGGTGCTGGTGGCCGAGGGCGAAAAGGAATCCCAGATTCTGAAGGCCCAAGCCGACAAGGAATCCGCCATTCTCCGGGCTGAAGCCGAGAAGGAGAAGCAGATCCGCGAGGCCGAAGGTCAGGCCCAGGCCATTCTGATGGTGCAGCAGGCCCTGGCCGACAGCTTAAAGCTGCTGTCCGCCGCCGATCCCAGCGAGAAGGTGCTGACCCTCAAGAGCCTGGAGGCCCTGCAGAAGGTGGCCGACGGCCGCGCCACCAAGCTGATCATCCCCAGCGAGCTGCAGAATCTGGCCGGACTGGTGACCGCTGCCAAGGAAATGGTCACCGACCCCGAAAAGAAGGCGTAAGCCTCCCCATCCGATGAAAGGAGCGTGGCTGCCGTGACCCTGCAGGCGCTGCTGGCCAGAGCCGGTGAAGAAATTGAAGTGCAGCCCGCGCCCTTCTGGGTGGAGCTGATCTGCATCCTGACAGGGGTGCTGCTCATCGGGCTGGCGGTCTACCGGAGATGGTACGACCGTCCCCGGCGGCTGACGCTGGACACCGAGGTGCTGGCCATGGACCGCTTCCCGGACGGCTGCCGGGTGACCTTCCGGCTGGCCCGGGAGGAAAAGGCGAGCTTTCCGGTGCCCGAAGAGCTGTACAGAACCCTCCGCCCCGGCGATAAAGGGAAGCTGACCCTCAGGGGCGGCGCTTACCTGAACTTTGAAAAGGAGCGAAACCCCTTTTACTGGTGAAATCCTCTGTGCACGCTGAGCCGGGTTTCCGGTGCAGCACACACCCTCTCTCCGGTCCCCTGCCCCGATCCAAACGGGGCGGGGGACTGTTTGCTTTTCCGGAAGATTCTTCCGAAGAACGGAGGTCATGACATGAAGCACGCTTTTCACACGAAAAAGAACGCCCTCCGGCTGCTCTGCGCGGCGCTCGTTCTGCTCACGGGCCTGCTGTCCGGATGCGGAAAGCAGGCCCTCCCCGCCCTCTCGCTGGTCGATGAGCTTCCGACGGACACTCTGGAGCTCCGCTCCCTGCCCTGGCAGTCCGACGCCGCTCTGGCGCTGGAACGTTTTCAGCTGGCGGACAACCGCTATTCCGTCCGGGAGATCAACTGGACAAACGGCCAGGGCCCGTGGGGGCTGCAGATCGGCTTCCCGGTTCACTGGGAGGACATGGACTGCGACGCTTCCCTGCTGCTGACCTACCGCTATGACGACAGCCAGACGGCGGACGGCGTCCCCGGAACGGAGCTGTGCCGCGTTGGCCTGACCCTCTATTTCCCCGACGATGCAGCCCGTGACGCCTGCGTCCAAAGCGCCGCCGCGATGCTGAAGGCGCAGGCGGACAAAGATCCGTCCTATCCCCTCCCCGACCGGTGGAAATTTGACAATGAGCGGGGCGAGACCGCCTTCACAGCCGACGACCTGTACACCCTCAGCACCGGCATCCGGCTGGAGGGCCTTACCTGTGAGCTGCGCACCAGGCGGCTGTACGACACCGGTATCCCCGGCTGCAGCGAAGGCCTGCGGCTGATCCTCAGTGCCACCCCCGACAATGAGCTCCGTCCCGAGCCCGGATCCCCCTATGGGGTCGTCAGCTGGGACTGAGGCCTGGGGCGGATTTCAGTCATTTTTCATATGGGCAAGGGCCCGTCCGAATGGACGGGGCCCAGCGTGTCGATAAAGTCACCGTTGATTGGCGACTTGCACAAATAGGCGATTTGCTTTCAATTGGCTGCCAAGACATTTAAATTTTTACTCGAGTTTCCTTCGCTTTCCCCCTGCGGGGAAAGCCAAAAAATCGCGAGTCCTAGACACGGCCTTCGGCCTTAGTCTGGCAGAGCCCGGTCGCGCTCCGCAGAGCGCGAAATACTCCTATACGCTCACAAAAGTCAGGAAGGTATGGAAACCCTACTAAGGGGTGTCCATATGGGTGGAACCGGCTCGAGGCCGGTTCCACCCATTTTTTTACGCCGTCTTTTCGTTTTGTGTAACTTTTTCTTGCAAACCATTTTTTCGACAGCCTGGGTCCCGTCCGAATGGACGGGGCCTTCGCATCCCGCGCTTTCCGAAAGCGGAAAGCTGCAGGAACGCAGGCGTTCCTGCGCACGGTACCACGCTGATCCGCTGCGGTGAATTCTGGTGAGGAGAACCGCCCGCGAGAATCCCGCTCTGCTCCAATGACCTGCTGTCCCGGACGGGGTACATGCGCCAAAAGGCGGCAGCGCTCCCTTCCCCCGAAAAATCTGTGCACCGGACAAAAAGGGTTTGTTGACGGGAGGCCTTTTTCGTGGGAAGATGGGGATACAGAATCGGGCGGCTTCCTCGCCGCCCCAAAGGAGGTTTTCCCATGACACAAACCTTTTCACCGCTGTACGGCGTCCGGAGCGCTCTGCTGAGCAGCAACCCCGACCGGGGCTTCCGGCTGGAAATCGTCATGGATGTGAAGCAGATTTCCGAAGCGGGCAGCTATGAAGCCATGAAGCAGGAGGCCGACCGGCGGATTGTCCGGGCCATGGCGCCGCAGCCGGTGCAGCTGGCTCAGCTGTACCTCTACCTGAGCGGCTTCAACCGGGGAGACATCCCGCCCCAGGGTCTGACGGCCATCGAAGCCTGTCTCGACGCCCTCCGGGAGCGGGAGATGAAGGCCCTGCTCCGGTTCGCCTACTGCACCGGGCTGTCCGAAAAGGATCGGCAAAACGACGCCCCCCAGCCGGTCATACTCCGCCACATGCAGCAGCTGCGGCCTGTGCTGGAGCGGAAAAAGGAGATCATCCACGTCTGTCAGGCCGGCATGATCGGCGCCTGGGGCGAGTGGCATAGCGAGGTCTGGCCGCTGGACAGGGCCGTTTTGCTCCGCAGCATGGTGGAGGAGCTGGTGCCGGAGGATCTGTATCTGCAGGTTCGCCTTCCCCGCTACAAGAACCTCTACCCCGCTGACCGGCCCGGGTATCAGCGCATCGGCATCCACAACGACGCCCTGTTCGGCCGCAGCGCCGTCAACCGGTTCGGCACCGGCGGACTGGACGCCGACACCGACCAGTGGCGGCAGCTGGTTCGGGAGGCCGCCCGGACGCCCCAGGACGGCGAGCTGTTCTGGAGCAACTGGAACCGGCAAAACGATGTGTACTGCGACGGATACGAGGCCCTCTGCGAGCTCTCCGAGCACCGCTTTACCTCCCTCAGCATCCTGCACGGCTATCTGGACAGCCCCGAGCCCGAAACCACCACCATGGGCCGGTGGAAGCGCCAGCCCCTGACCGAAGACTGGCTGCAATCCCACCGTCTGATCTGGGATCCGGCCTGGTTCCAGGATCGGGACGGCTCCCCCGTCCCCCGCAGCGTCTTCGACTATGTGCAGGACTATCTGGGCTACCGGCTGCAGGCCCGGGAGCTGCAGCTGATGGGCGATCTGCGGGCGGGCCGGACGGTGCAGGCCGCTCTGACGCTGGTCAACTACGGTCTGTCCGCTCCCTTCAATCTGGAAAGCAGTCTTGTGCTGCTGAACAGCCGGGGGGAAGTCGTCTCCTCCGTCCCGGCGGGAGACCCGGCGCAGTGGCACAGCCGCTCCCCGGTTTGCTGGGAGGACGACCGTCTGCTGACCCACACCCTCACCGCTCCCCTGCAGCTGCCGCCGGTTCCGGGCCGGTACCGGCTGGGCTTCTGCCTGAAGAACCGGATGGATCAGGCTGCCCGGCTGGCCAACGACCTGATCTTTTCGGAGGGGATCAATCTGCTCTCGGAGATCACGGTGGAAGCGTAAGGGATTC
>JAQXNQ010000436.1 GCA_029098085.1 Oscillospiraceae bacterium | reverse complement strand
CAAACTGCGCCGAAAAATTTCCCGATGAAGATTCACAAAACCGGCGAGATGGGGTATAGTAATAAGTAAGGAACAGAACTGTCTTCGGGCCTGTGCGCTGCACCGGCAGGAAAGGGGTATGGAGATGAAATTGATTTCCTGGAATGTCAACGGGCTGCGCGCCTGTCTTGGCAAGGGGTTTATGGATTTTTTCAATCAGGCGGACGCCGATGTGGTCTGCCTGCAGGAGACGAAAATGCAGGAGGGGCAGGCTGTGCTGGAGCTGCCCGGGTACAGCCAGTACTGGAACTCCGCCGTGAAAAAGGGGTACTCCGGCACCGCCGTTTTCACCCGAATCCCGCCCCTCTCGGTGACCAAAGGACTGGGCATTCCGGAGCATGACCAGGAGGGACGCGTCATCACCGCCGAGTTCCCCGATTTTTATCTGGTGACCGTCTACACCCCCAACGCCCAGCGGGGGCTTACCCGGCTGGACTACCGAATGCAGTGGGAGAAGGACTTCCGTCGTTATCTGATGGGGCTGCAGGAGAAAAAGCCGGTCGTGGTCTGCGGCGACATGAACGTGGCCCACAAAGAGATCGACCTGAAAAATCCCGGCCCCAACCGGGGCAACGCCGGCTTTACCGATGAGGAACGGGAGCAGTTCTCCCGGCTTTTGGAGGCGGGCTTCGCCGACACCTTCCGCACCCTCTACCCCGACCGCACCGGCGCCTACTCCTGGTGGTCCTACATGTATCATGCCCGGGAAAACAATGCCGGATGGCGCATCGACTATTTTCTGATCTCCCGGGAGCTTCTGCCCCGTCTGAAAAACGCCGACATTCTCAGTGATGTGTACGGCAGCGATCACTGTCCGGTGCTGCTGGAGCTGGAGGAAGGAGAAGTACATCATGGATAAGCAGAAGCTGGAGCTGTTTCACAGCTGGCTGGAGGAGAGCCGTCGGATGGTCTTTTTCGGCGGCGCCGGCGTCTCCACCGAAAGCGGCATCCCGGATTTCCGCAGCGTGGACGGCCTCTATCACCAGAAATACGATTACCCGCCCGAAACCATCCTGAGCCACAGCTTTTTTGTCCGGCAGCCGGAGGAATTTTACCGCTTTTACCGGGACAAAATGCTCTTCCCAAATGCGCTGCCGGGCCGCACCCACCGCTGTCTGGCCGCGCTGGAGCAGGCAGGCAAACTCGCTGCCGTTGTGACCCAGAACATCGACGGTCTGCACCAGAAGGCCGGCAGCAAACGGGTGCTGGAGCTGCACGGCTCGGTGCACCGCAACTACTGTGCCCGCTGCCGCAAGCCCTACGACCTGTCCTTCATGCTCCACGGCGAAGGGGTGCCCCGCTGCTCCTGCGGCGGCATCATCCGCCCGGATGTGGTGCTGTACGAAGAAGGGCTGGATCAGCAGGTGTTGGAAAGCGCCATTCAGGCCATCCGGCAGGCCGATCTGCTGGTGGTGGGCGGGACCTCCCTGACCGTTTATCCCGCCGCCGGACTGCTGCAGTACTACCGTGGAAACCGTCTGGTACTGATCAACCGTTCTCCCACGCCCCGGGACGATGAAGCCGATCTGCTGCTCCCTGGGTCTCTGGGCGATGTCTTTACCGAAGCCTGCCGGGGCATTCTTCCGCCCGAAGCGCCGGCCGGCTCACAGGAACAGGAAGTGCTGCCATGAAGCTGGATTTCAACCGAAAATACACCACCATTGCCATCTACGCCGTGCTCACCGTAGCGGCATCCGCCCTGATCATCCTGGGACTGGTGCACATCAAAGCGGTCAATGCCGCACTGAAGAGCTTTCTGAAGCTGCTCTCGCCCTTTATCTGGGGCTTTGTGCTGGCTTATATTCTTACGCCGCTGCTGAACGCCACCGAAAACATCCTGCAAAAGCTGTTCAGGGGGAAATTCCCGAGAAAAGCTGCCCGGGTCATCGCCATCCTTGTCGCCTACGGCATCGCTGTGCTGATCATCACCGTCTTTTTCCGGATCGTCATGCCGCAGCTGATCTCCAGCGTCAGCAGTCTGGCCGCCCTGTTCACCACCTGGGTCACCAACATCACTCCGCTGATCAATCAGTTCATCGAGGGCTACGATCTGCAGAACTTCAACCTGGCCGGCATCGACTCCAGCTATATTGACAAGCTGCTCAGCACCGCCACCGAGATGGTCAAGGGCTTCTCCACCTACCTGACCGCCGCTATTCCGCAGGTGGTGCAGGCCACGGCCTCCCTGGCCATGGGCATTCTGGATGTGGTGCTGGGCGTCATCATCTCCATTTACCTGCTCTTCAGCAAGGAGCGCTTTTTCGCCCATGTGAAGAAGTTCTGCTACGCCTTTTTCCCGAAAAAGGGTGTGGAGAAGGTTCTGGAGATCACCCACGAGTCCAATCGGATCTTCAGCGGCTTTATCAACGGAAAGATTCTGGATTCCTGCATCATCGGCGTCCTCTGCTTCCTGTTCATGAGCCTGTTCCGCTGGCCCTACGCCATGCTGATCAGCGTCATTGTCGGCGTGACCAACGTAATCCCCTATTTCGGCCCCTTCATCGGTGCCATCCCGTCGTTTCTGATTCTGATGATTGTGGATCCGAAAACCGCCGTGCTGTTCGCCATCTTTGTGCTGGCGCTGCAGCAGCTGGACGGAAATGTCATCGGGCCGAAAATTCTCGGCGACTCCACCGGTCTTTCCTCCTTCTGGGTCATCTTTTCCATCACCGTGTTCGGAAGCCTGCTGGGCCCCATCGGCATGTTCATCGGTGTCCCGCTCTTTGCCGTCATCTATTCGCTGGTGCGCCAGATCTCCGGCTGGATGCTGCAGCGCAAGGGAATGCCGGTGGAGACGAAGGAGTATACCTCGCCGGAACACCCGCTGCTATAGTGAAGAGTGAATAGTGAAGAGTGAATAGTTGAGGTAAACCGCTCCCTGCGGTCGCTCAAAATATTGACAAAAACGGGAAAATCTCTCTCCGTTTTCGCCGTTCTGCGTGTTCGGAGTTAGTAAGTAAGTGAAAAGAGGATCGGAAGCTGTGCTGCCGATCCTCTTTTTGCTCTTCACGGTTCACTAGAGATCCCCAATACGCCCGAGCCCTCCGCCGTACGCTGCGGAGGGCTTTTTGCGTGTCCCCCCTCCTTTGACAGGATTCGCCCGCCGTTTCTGCTATGCTGTAGAGGACAAGCATCTGCATGGGAAAAGGAGGATGTGACCATGCCGGTCAAAACCGATTATCAAAACGACACTCTGACAGCCCTGCTGCAGGGAGACATCGATCATCATACGGCCGCCGCCATGCGGGAAGCCATCGACCGGGCGGCGGAGGGCTGCCTGCCCAAGCATCTGGTGCTGGACTTTTCCGGCGTCAGCTTCATGGACTCCAGCGGCGTAGGGCTCGTTATGGGCCGCTACCGTCTGATCCGCTCCATGGGAGGAACGCTGACCGTGACGGGCGCCTCCCCCCGGATCCGGGCCATGATGAAGCTGGCGGGGCTGGATCTGCTGACCCAATCTTGACAAAAGGAGATTTGACATGAAACCGCAAAACGAAACCGTCATCACGCTGCAGAGCCGCTCCTGCAACGAAAGCTACGCCCGCTCCGCCGTTGCCTGCTTTTTCGCCCAGCTGGATCCCACCGTGGAAGAGCTCTGCGACATCCGCACTGCCGTTAGCGAAGCGGTGACCAACGCCATTGTGCACGGCTACCGGGAACAGATGGGCGTCATCCGGATCACCGCCCGCATCTATCCGGAGCGCCGCATCACCATCGCCGTACAGGATCGGGGCTGCGGCATCCCAGATATTCAGAAGGCCATGGAGCCGCTCTTCACCACCAGTCTGGACGGGGAGCGGTCCGGACTGGGCTTTTCGGTCATGCAGTCCTTCATGGACCGGGTACGGGTACGCTCCGCGCCGGGAAAGGGCACCACCGTAACCCTGGAGCGCACCCTCCGGGGGAAGGATGCCCATGACTGAACAAAACGCCCGGGATCAGTTTATCCTCGATAATCTGGGACTGGTTCATTCCCTGGCTCACCGGCTCAAGGGCCGGGGGATCGAATACGAGGAGCTGTACTCCGCCGGGTGCGTGGGACTGATCAAGGCGGTGGAGGGCTTTGACCCCTCCCGGGGACTGAAATTCTCCACCTACGCGGTGCCCGTCATTCTGGGGGAGATGAAGCGGCTGTTCCGGGACGGCGGAACGGTCAAGGTCAGCCGTTCTCTCAAGGAGCTGTCGGTGCGGGCCGTGCGGGAACGGGACCGGCTGTGCGTTTCTCTCGGCCGGGAGCCTGCCATCAGCGAGCTGGCGGAGGTTCTGGGGGTGGACCCCGCCATGGCGGCGGATGCGCTGGGGGCCAGCCTGCCGCCTCTTTCCCTCACTGCGGATGACGATGAGGGCGGCGGACAGATTGACCTGCCGGTGGCCTCTCCGGAGGATCTGATGGCCGACCGGCTGGCCCTGCGGGATCTGCTGGCCGCTCTGCCGGAGCGGGACCGCCGCCTGCTGACCCTGCGCTACTACGGCGGAAAAACCCAGACCCAGACCGCCGAGGCGCTGGGCATGACCCAGGTGCAGGTCTCCCGGCGGGAAAAGAAGCTGCTACTCGCCCTGCGGGAAAAGCTGCTGGAATAGACTGGAAATTTTTTCCTCTTCGGGCAGCAGCGTTCAGCCCCAGCACTCGGATATGTATGAATATCCGGCTTTTATGCTGCGGAAGCCAGCCGGTTCTCCGGGAATCGTCCGGCTTCCGCGGCTTCTGTCATACAGTTTTATGCCAAACGGCGCCCTGCCATCTGCGGAGCGCCGCTTTTATTTTATGTGGTATCCGATTTGTGATTTTCGCCTTCAAAGCGTTGACATTGACACCATTTGTGAGTATGATTATAGAGTAAGATTTTTTCGACATATTTCCCGCTGCCCCCGGCTTTCTGCCTGCGGAAGCGGACATCATTTATTCTCCGGAAAGGCGAGATCTGCATGAACGACTCCACCGAACTTCTCACCGAGGCCTGGGCCGGTTTAATCAGCAAGCTTCCGGCTGTACAGGACTGCCGGATTATCATGGATGGAACAGAGCTTCGGGAGCTGCATGTTCTGGCGGACGATTCCCGTTCCCCCAAGCAGATTGTCCGGGACATTCAGTCTGCCATGCTGGCCCGGTTCAACCGGCAGGTTGATCACCGGCTGATCAGCATCGCTCAGATCCCGGGGCCCGCCCGCAAAACAGGCCGTCTGGTCTGCAGCCAGATGGATCTTTCCATTGGACGGGGCGGAGCCGAGGTGTCGGTGCTGCTCTCGCTGGGAGATCAGCAGTACAAGGCTCGCGCCATCTGCGGGCTGACCCGCACCGACCGCCGCCGCGCGGTGGCCTCTGCCACGGTGGAGGCTATTTCTGCCTTCCTGCCGGACGGCGAGCAGCTGTGGCTCTCGGATGTGTCATCCGCCTCTCTGGACGGCAGCAGCGTGCTGCTGGTGAGCGTGACCCTGCTGACCGAACGGGGAACAGAAGAGCTGGTAGGCGCTGCCTTTGAGAAAAACGACGCGGATCTGGCCGTGGCGCACGCCGCTCTGGACGCCGTCAACCGCCGCCTCCGGTTCTCATAACCTCTGATTCAGACTGCGGGAAGCGGTTCCCCTGCGATACAGCGAAGCGGAAATACAGCCTGTCCCATTAGCGAAAGACAGAGTTCCTTGTACAGGAGGTCTGTATTTCTATGAAAAAGGCAAAGATCATGATGGCGATCACCTCTCTGGTATCCCTGATCCTTTCCAGCGGCGCTTTCTTCATGTGGAGATGAACTGCCCGCCAACCCGCTGACCGCAGCTGAATACCCTGCCCCGCGGGGCAGGAAACTGACTTTTCAGACCGAAAGGTCTTGCCATAACCGATTCTCACCGGTCTTCATCTGCTTCCCGGAAGGAAGGTGCCGTCTTTGAAACGCTCAACCAGGATCTACGTCACCGCTGTCAGTGCTGCCGGCATTCTTTGCGGGCTTCTTTGCTCTGTACTCTTTTTCCGCAGCCTGAGTCAAAGCCCTGCGGGGATTTCCAGAGTGGTGACGCTGGCCATCCTCTGCATGCTCTGCCGCTGCCTGCCCCTGTACGTCCGGGAGGACTGCAGCATTGACATGTCCTTCATCAGCATGCTGACCAT
>JAQXNQ010000435.1 GCA_029098085.1 Oscillospiraceae bacterium | reverse complement strand
GCCGATGCTCAGCAGGTCATGGGCAATGGTACGTTCTAAAGACATATGGAACATCCTCCTAAGAAAATAGTTTGACAGAATTACTGGCCCAGAAAATCACGGACAGCCCGGCGGTAGGCGGCCACGGGGTCCTCCGCCTGGGTGATGGGACGGCCCACTACGATGTAGTCGCAGCCGGACTTGCCCGCCTTTTCGGGGGTCATGATGCGCTTCTGGTCACCTACGGCGCTGTCGGCGAAGCGGATGCCGGGAGTGACAGTGACAAAATTCTCGCCGCACTTTTCTTTGACAAGAGCGGCCTCCAGGGGAGAGCAAACCACGCCGTCCAGACCGCTGTCGGCGGCGTTTTTGGCGTAGGACATGACGGTCTCTGCCATGGGCACGTCGCTGAGCAGCTCGTTTTTCAGCGCGGCGGCGTCGGTGGAAGTCAGCTGGGTGACGGCGATCAGCAGGGGCCGGCCGGAGCCCGGCTTGCAGGTGCCGTCAGGCCGGGTCAGGCCCTCCAGAGCGCCCTTCATCATTTCAGAAGCGCCCGCGGCGTGGAGGTTCACCATGTCCACATCCAGCCGGGAGAGAACGTTCATGGCCCGCTTCACGGTGTTGGGAATGTCGTGGAGCTTCAGATCCAGGAAAATCTTGTGGCCCCGGGCCTTGATGTCCCGGACGATCTGGGGCCCTTCAGCATAGAACAGCTCCATACCGATCTTTACAAAGGGCTTCTCCCCGGCGGGGAACTGGTCCAGAAATGCGAGGGTCTCCTCGCGAGTGGGGAAATCCAGGGCGATGATTACGTCTTTAGCCATGATGTGCTCCTCCTGTCAGTTCAGAAATATCAGTCACGCCCATCCGCTCACAGACGGCGGGCAGGTTTTCCACAATGGTCTTGCAGGCGTAAGGGTCCTTCAAATTGGCGGCACCCACTTCCACAGCCGCGGCGCCCGCCAGCATCATCTCCGCGGCGTCCTCGGCGGAGGATACGCCGCCGCAGCCGATGATGGGGATGTTCACTGCCTCGTACACATCCCATACCATCCGTAAAGCAATGGGGAACACGGCGGGGCCGGAGACGCCGCCGGTGCGGTTGGCGATGACGGGCTTCCGGGACTTCAAATCAATGCGCATGCCCAGCAGGGTGTTGATGAGGCACACACCGTCGGCGCCCGCCTCCTCGCAGGCTTTGGCGATCTCGGCAATGTCCGTGACGTTGGGCGTCAGCTTCATGAAAACGGGCTTGTCCGTGGCAGCCTTCACCGCTCTGGTCACTTCTGCGGCGGCTTTTGGATCGCAGCCGTAGTTTTTGCCCCCGGCATGGACATTGGGGCAGGAGATATTGACTTCCAGGATCTTGACCTGCTCCACATCATTCAGCTTGCGGCAGTTTTCCGCATACTCATCCAGGGAGAAGCCGCCCACATTGGCGATGACGGGACCCTGGAAAATCTTTGCGATATTGGGCACTTCCTTGTCAATCACGGCGTCGATGCCGGGGTTCTGGAGACCCACGGCGTTCAGCATGCCGCCGGTCATCTCCGCGATGCGGGGCTGGGGATTGCCCAGACGGGCCTGGCCGGTGGTGCCCTTCCAGGAGAAGCTGCCCAGGATGTTCAGGTCATACAACTCGGCGTACTCCCGGCCGTAGCCAAAGGTGCCGGAGGCGGGGATGATGGGATTTTTCAGCTCCACACCCGCCAGATTTACAGCGAGATTCACCATACGATCTCCTCCTTGTACAGGATGGGGCCGTCCTTGCAGACCCGCTTGTACCCGTCCTTCGTGGGCACGGTGCAGCCCATGCAGGCGCCGAAGCCGCAGCCCATCCGGGCCTCGAAGCTGAACTGTCCGCCCTTCAGCTGGGGCAGGGAATGGACCGCTTTCAGCATGGGCAGGGGACCACAGGTAAAGACGTAATCGCAGTCCGGCAGCTTGGACAGGGAGTCGGTGACAAAGCCCTTTACGCCGAGGCTGCCGTCCTCGGTGGCGATGAGCAGCTGGCAGCCCAGCTTGGCGAACTCATCCAGATAGAAGGCGTCCTTCCCAGAGCGGAAGCCCAGCACCACCGTGGGAGTTTTGCCCTGTTCCAGCAGCCGCTGGGCAAGGCCGTACAGGGGGGCGATGCCGATGCCGCCGCCCACCAGCACCGGGCGTTCCCCGGCAAGGGTCATGTCAAAGCCGTTGCCCAGGCCGCTGAGCACGTCCAATTCCGTGCCGGGCACGCAGCGGACCAGTTCTTTCGTGCC
>JAQXNQ010000434.1 GCA_029098085.1 Oscillospiraceae bacterium | reverse complement strand
AACAGATTGCGGAGGAAGAGCAGCTGCTTCAGCAGATCCGGGTGTATCAGGAGAGCTGTCAGCTTCCCTGCACGGTGCGTTACTATCCCCGGGAAGGGAACTGGATCTATGCATCCGATGAAGTCATGGGCTATGAACGGTTCCAGCAAAGCGGCGGCTGGCGGGATGAGCTGGATATGATTCAGTTTTACATCAAGCTCAATACGGTACAGCGGCGCACCCTGCTGACCACCTGTCCCATCAGCGGGGACAAAACCGGCAGCTATCTGGCCTATCTTTCACCGGTCCCATCGCTGGCCGCTTCTCCTTCGGGCACCCTGGCCTTTCTGGTAAATCGCCAGTACTTTGACGATATGGTCAAAAAAGACTGCGGCGAATTCGGCGGGTATCTGCTGATTCTGGATACCTTTTACGGTATTTCCTACGCCATGGATCAGTGCGGGGAGCATGATCTGAATCTGGTAGGGGAAGCCCTGTCCATTCCGGACGGCGGTCAGGTAGCTTTTACCAATATTGATGGCGAGACGTTTGCCTTCCTCCGCACGGTTTCGACCAATTACGGCTTTACCTATTTTTATGCCATTCCCACCAGCGTTCTGTATGCGGAAAGCCTCCGGAATGTCTGGGTTCTTGCCCTGATCGGATGCGGCCTGATGATGACTCTGATTCTGGCCGCCATGCTGACCACGGCTCATAACTGCCGGCCCTTTTTGCAGCTGGCCGGTGATCTGATCCCCGATGTACAGCCCTACCGAACGGATCTGTTTGAGCAGATCCGGCTGCAGTACCGGAGCATGGAGTCTCAGAACAGCAGCCTGCAGCTGCAGATTCGGAATGTCAGTCTTCGCGGCAGGCAGCGGCTGCTGTCTGAGCTGCTGCACGGATGGCGGGGAGACCGGGAGCAGCTGACCACCGCCCTGGAGCAGACGGGTATTCGGTTCCGGTACGGCAGCTTTTTTGTCATGCTGATCCGCCTGGAGGAAATGCCCGATTCATCGCTGGAGACGGTTCAGCGCAGCTGCAGCCGCTTGCAGGAGCTCCGGCGGGACGGGGACGTTTTTCTGGTGGAGGAGGCGGAGCCCTCCGTTGTCGCGGTGCTGATGAATCTGGAGAAAAACGAGGAATTCCGGCAGCAGTCCCCCTGCGAGCTGCAACAGCTGCTGCGGGCAGCAGGGGTCAGAGCCCGGATCGGCGTGAGCCTCTTTCACTCGGATCCGTTCCATATCAATACCGCCTTCTGTGAAGGGTTGGTGGCGCTGCAGGAAAGCACGACCGTCGCCTTCTTCCAAAAGCCGGATCATCTGGAGGAGAGTCTGCTCTGCCCGTCCGTAGAGGGAAAAATGCTGCAGCAGAGCCTGCTCAGTGGCAGTGAGGAGACGGCCGCCAGAGTGCTGCGGGGGATGTGCGCGGCTGTAGAGAAGCAACATCCGACCTATCAGGCGTCCCGGTGCTTCTGCTTTTATGTGGTCTGCCTGCTGATCCAGATCCGCCCCATGCTGCAGCAGGAGCTGCCGGAGGAGGAGCTGCTGCAGGAGGCCTGTCACGCCGAGCTGCCCCGGTTCTGTTTTACGGCGGAGGCGGTGATACGCCAGATCTGTTGCAATATCCGCGCCGCCCGCAGCAGCGGCGAGCAGAAGCTGGTGCAGGATATGATGGAGTATATCGACCGGAATTACGGCGACTACGCCCTTTCGGTGGAAACCCTGGCGGCTCAGTTTTCCGTGTCGGAAAAGACCGTCCGCCAGATCGTCAAGGAACAGACCGGCATGAATCTCACCGGATACCTGACAACCCTTCGGATGAACTACATCAAAAAGCAGCTTGCCGAGACGGATATTCCGGTGCGGGAGCTGATCAGTCAGGTGGGCTATACCGATGTCTCCAGCTTCACCAGAAAATTCCGGCAGATGGAGGGCGTCACCCCCGGACAATATCGGGCCATGCATTCCCCGACAGGGAAAGCCGCAAGAAGCACCCCACCCCCAGGGGGGGCTCCTGATGGCCCGACAGCAAAAAATGATGATTAAGGAAAAGGCCATTCCCCTGAGACTGCAGCTTTGGAGGATGGCTGTATGAAAAAAGAAGGAGCCGTCTGCTTCAGAAGCAGGGCTCCTTTTTTCGGAAACAAAAAACAGCTTCGGCAAAAACCAAAGCTGTCTGGAGCTGAAGATCGGACTTGAACCGACGACCTGCTGATTACGAATCAGCTGCTCTACCGACTGAGCTACTTCAGCATGAGGCTCCGATGAAATTCAGAACATGTTTATTATAACACACAAAATCATTTTTGTAAATGCCTTTTTTCCTTTTCCGGGCGGTTTATTTGTGCGGCTGCTGCAGCGCTCCGGCGGAAGGCGAGAGCCCCGGGGCTTGCATCTTTGTTCAGGACGCATTATAATAGAAAGCACAAAGACCATTTTTTCAAAGGAGCCTGATGTCTTGAAGCACGCAAAGCGGCCGTCGGCTGCGCACAGACTGGTGGAAGTACGGGACAACCGGATGCTGCAGAATCCCGCGCAGGTGATTCTGATCAGCTTTGTTTTGCTGATCCTGACCGGCACGCTGCTGCTGATGCTGCCCCTGAGCAGCCGGAGCGGAGAGGTCACGCCCTTTATCAATGCCCTGTTTACGGCCACCTCCGCCTCCTGCGTGACCGGACTGACCATGTACGACACCTACAGCTATTTCAGCCTCTTCGGACAGGCAGTCATTCTCAGTCTGATCCAGCTGGGCGGTCTGGGACTGGTAACCCTGACCAGCTTCTTTTACCTGGCCATCGGAAAAAAGATGGGGCTGCGCACCGCCCATCTGGCACAGGAATCGGTTGGCTCGGATGAACGGGTGGATACGCCGCAGCTGCTGAAGATGGTGATGGGCGTGACCTTTACGATCGAGTTGCTGGGTGCGCTGGTGCTGCTGACGGTGTTTGTGCCGGAGTACGGCCGGTACGGGATTTTCATGGCGTTTTTCTTTGCCGTTTCCGCCTACTGCAATGCCGGCTTTGACCTGTTGGGTATGGTGTCCCCCGGCAGCAGCCTGATGACGGTGCAGGACAACGGGGTCCTGCTGGTGACGCTGATGGTGCTGGTCATCACCGGCGGTCTGGGCTTCATTGTATGGCAGGATCTGTTCTTTTTCCATAAGCGGCGCAAGCTGATGCTGCACACCAAGGTCGTCCTGCTCTTTAACGGCCTGCTGCTTTTGCTGGGCTGGGTGGGCTTTCTGCTGCTGGAGTGGAACAATCCCCACACCCTGGGCGGCCTGTCTCTGCCGGACAAGCTGCTGAACGGGCTGTTCCAGTCGGTGACCTGCCGGACAGCGGGCTTTGACTCCATCGGTCAGGGTGAGCTGACCGGCCTGGGCAAGCTGCTGTCCATTGCCCTGATGTTCATCGGAGCGGCGCCCGGCTCCACCGGCGGCGGCATCAAGCTCACCACCTTCATCGTCCTGATCATGACGGCCTGGTCGGTGATCCGGGATCAGGACGATACAATCATCATGAACCGGCGGATTGACCGCTTAGTGGTCTACCGGGCCTTTACGGTGGCGCTGCTGGGGCTGCTGGCGGTCTGCGTGACCGCCGGCGTCCTGATTCTGACGGGCAGCGCCGCCACCGAACTGGACGGCATCTATGAGGCGGTCTCCGCCTTCGCGACGGTGGGACTGTCGGCCGGTCCCACGGCTTCGGCGACCCTGCTGTCCAAGCTGGCCCTGACCCTGACCATGCTGACCGGACGGGTGGGCCCGGTTGCCTTTGCCCTCTCCCTCTCCATGCGGAGCGCCGGACGGGTTCGCCACCGGATCCAGCCTGAGGGAAGAATCTGGGTTGGATAACTCGCTTTCGCTCACGCGAAAGCTGCAAGAAGCCTCGCGGTCTTTAGGATCGCGAGGCTTCTTGCCTGTAAGTGCGCTTTTTTGCGTGGTACGCTTTTATATTTTCGTATGCCGCAGGATCATAAACCCCTCCTGCAAAGCCGCAAAGGAGCAGATCAGGCAAGCCCACACTGCCGCGGGCAGAACCGGTATCCACGGCAGACAAAGGGGCAGCAGAAAGAGCAGCAGCCCGGACAGTCTGTTGGCGTTGGTGTGCAGCATCTCCATGCCGTTTCCGCGCAGGGCTCCCGCCAGCAGATTGCCAATGCGGACGACGGCGATGACGCCGATCCAGCACCAGAGCCAGAGGGGCAGGGCGAGCACCGGCAGAAGCTTTGCCAGACAGGCCGCCGTGAAGCAAAGATCGGCGACGCTGTCCAGCCTTGCGCCGAAGGCGCTTTCGGAATGGGTCTTTCTGGCGACAAGCCCGTCCAGCATGTCCGAAAGGCCGCCGCAGAGATACACGCCGTAAAAGGGGACGGAAAAAACCGGCGTCAGCAGCAAAAGCACCGCTGCGGGAATCCGGACGGCGGTAATCAGGTTGGCGGGGTGCTTCATGTCTGCGCTTCCCTTCCGTACAGCCGGTTTCTCAGCAGCGCCTCCAGCGTCCGGACAGAGGAAATCTCATCAGCGGCGATGCCCTCCCGCTCAAAGAAATCATGGAGAATATTGCCGCCGAAATCGTGGATGCAGAGGCCATCCAGCAGCTTTCTGAGAAAAACATCCCTGTCCTCTCCGCCCCGGAAGGCCTCGACCGCATCCCGATCACAGTGAAACAGCTCAAACACCGCCGCCGGCAGCTCGTACCAGGCGGGCGCCAGACAGCAGTCGGCGAAATCGATGAGGATCGGTTGGCCGTCCTCCATCAGCAGGTTTTCGCCGGTGCAGTCGCCGTGAACCAGTACGCTGTCCGACAGATCCAGCGACTGCGCCCGGGCCTTTAGCTCGGACACCAGCTGAGGGTGCAGGCAGTCAAAACGATCGTTCTCCATGGCCTGCTGTTTCAGATCCCTCGGAATGATGTCGGCGGGCTGGTTCAGCCGGTTCAGCAGCTCCCTGACCCGGCGGGCAAAGGCAGTCCGCTGGGGAACGCTCATTTCCGGGAGAGCCTTCCCGGCCTCCTGTCCGGGGCAGAACTCCATGATGATCCAGCGGAACAGGTATTTGTCCTGCTTTTCCCCGGCAGCCAGCAGCTTTGGGGAGGGGACCTCCAGCCGGGCGGCCCGCTCCATGACCGCCTGCTCGTTGAGCCAGTCGGGACGGGTATCCAGACCGCTTTCCATGGGCACATAAATCTTGATCACCACATTCCCGGAGCGGAAGACCGCGTTGGTGCCGGGAGAGAGGTTTTCCAGCGGCAGGGAGGGGAAGCCTGCTTCGGTCAGGATCGCCATGGCCAGGGGCGTGAAGGCTTCCTTGTCCTGAAAGACCCCGCCCCAGCTTTTCCAGCCGCTGATTTCTTTTTCAAAATACATGTCGCTCTCCTTTTAGAAAGCCCACTTGTTAGAAAGCCCACTTGCCGTCCCGGAAGACGGGGGTTTCGCTGCCGTCTTTTCCGATGCCGGTGATGGAAAGATCGTCGGTGCCGAACATGAAGTCCACATGGGCGGCGGACTGGTTGATGCCGTGCGCCAGCAGCTCCTCCTCGGTCATGGCGAGACCGCCCTCCACGCATTCCTCAAAGCCGGAGCCCATGGCGAAATGGCAGGCGGCGTTTTCGTCGAACAGGGTGTTGTAGAACAGAATGCCGGTGCGGGCGATGGGGGAGCCCTTGGGAATCAGGGCGCATTCGCCCAGACGCAGCGCGCCCTCGTCGGTTTCCAGCAGCGCCTTCAGGGTCTCATAGCCCACTTCGGCGGAGAAATCCACCACCCTGCCGCCTTTGTAGGTCAGGGAGAAATGGTCGATCAGGTTTCCCTGATAGCAGAGGGGGAGGGCATTATGCACCACGCCGTCCACCCGATCCCGGTGAGGAGAGCAGAAAATCTCTTCGGTGGGCATATTGGGGAAGAACCAGGTGCCGTTCTGCACCCGGTCGCCGCCGCCCGCCCAGATATGACCCTCCGGAAGGCCGACGGTGATGCTGGTGCCGGTGGAGGGGCTTTCCAGCCGCAGGGCGTCAAACCGGCTGTCGTTCAGGAAGGCCTTCTTCTCGGCAAAGGACTTGCGGTGCTCCTCCCAGGCGGCGTCGGGATCGGGCTCATCGGCCCGGACGGCGGTGAGAATGGCGTCCCACAACCGGTCAATGGCCTGCTCCTCCGGCAGCTCGGGGAACACCTTCCTGGCCCAGTTGGGGGAGGGGATGGCAGCGATGCACCAGGTGTTGCGGCCCTTGTACAGGCCGTCGTAGTAGGGCTTGCAGTCCCGATGCATGGCCTTGACCCAGGCGGCGGGCTTTTTGGGATCCACACCGGCAAAGGCCGCAGGATCCGCCGAATCAATGGTCAGCACACAGCCGCCCCGCTGGACAATGCCGTTGCGGAGAACCGCCTGCCAGTCGGGCACTGCCTCGTAGGCGGAGAGGGGAAGGGCAGCGTATTCGGTCCGGGCGATCTCCTCGTCCTTCCAGACCACGTCCACCTTTTTGGCGCCGGCGTCATAGGCTTCCTTGACGATCAGGCGGATGAAGGGGGCGGCGTCCACCAGGGCGTTGACCAGCACCTCCTGCTCCGGCTGGACATTGAGGCCGGTGCGGACGATCAGTCTGGCGTAGCGGCGGATGAGCTCCTGACGATTGGTTTCCATGAAGAAGACTCCTTTCAAATGTCTTGAATTCTATAGTGTATAGGCGGATGAAGAAATTACGGGCGGTAATCGTCCCGGATAAAGGGCGGCTGCCTGTTTTCGGCGGTCAGAAGGCTGTACAGGCGGGGATGGCGGTAGGCGTTTCCGAAAACCTCCCGGCTGCGGTAGGCGCGGAGCTCGTTCATGGGAAAATCCGCCAGATAGATGCCCTCCCGCTCTCCGGCCTCGAGAATCAGGGTGTCCCGGGGAAGATCGTTTCGGTAGGCCATGCCGTCAAAGGCGGTGGAGTGCCCGTTGCAGTCCGGCTGACCGTCGGGATAATTGCAGGTAGCGATGCCCACCATGTTCTCAAAGGCCCTGGCCCGCAGCTGGGAAAGACGGTTGATCTCCATGGGGCAGGCATTGGGCACCAGAATGATTTCGGCTCCCTTGAGCATCAGGATCCGGGCGCTTTCCGGAAATTCCCGGTCAAAGCAGATCATGGCCCCGACCCGGACGGTTCCCTTTCCGGTATCCAGATCGGTCACATAAAAGTCCTCACCGGGGGTCAGCTCCCGTTCCCGGTCAAAGTCGCAGGTGTGCACCTTGGCATAGGTCAGCACGTTTTGGCCGTGCCGGTCAAAGAGAAGCACCGTGTTTCTCGGGGAGGGCTGATGCTGCTCCAGCAGGGTCACGGCGATGGCCATGTTCAGTTCCCTGGCCAGCTGCCCGAAGGAGCGGGCAAATGCCCCGTCAGCCGGAATGGCCTGTTCCTTCCAGCTTTCAGGGGCGGGAGTACCCCAGAAAGAGGGGATACCGTAGCCATTGCTCCACATTTCCGGAAACAGGGCGATGTCCGCCCCCATGGCTTTGGCCTTTCTGCAGCCTTCCAGCCCCTTTTGGAGGTTGTCCTCCGGGCTTTCGGCGGGCAGCAGCTGCAGCAGGGCTACCTTTAAGCTTTCCATGAACAATCTCCTTTCCTGCAGGGTTTATGGGGTCCTGTCCACGATTTCCCGGCCGTTTACCTGCCCGCAGAGCAGCGGGGAGTCGGGATCGCAGAGGGCGAGACGTCTTTGCACCGCTGCCGCGCTGGCGGTGGCGTAGCAGTACCGGCAGCCCATGGGACAGGTGTCATAGGCGCCGATGTCGGCCGATTGGGCACAGCCGCAAAGGGAGCGCTGCCCGGCGGCCTTCACCGCCCGGATGGGATGACCGGAGAGCCGTTCGGTGAGGGCTTTGTCGATGCAGGCGGCGTGGCCGATGCCGAAGGCGGAAAGATCCATCGCTTCGGCGCAGGTGAACAGGGCGATGCCGTTTTGGGCGGCGGCTTCGCTGAAGCCCCTTGCCAGCTCAAGACATTCTTCCGGCTCCGGCGGGCGGCAGATGCCCGCCAGGGAGGTTCTGTTTCGGGTGTAGAGATCCAGAAAGCTCAGGATGCACCGGTCGGTGCTGCCCCGGAGGATCCGGGCCATCCGGCCGAACAGGCGGATATGGTCGCTGACCGAAAGCCCCTCCGCCAGCAGGATCGGATCATACCGCCAGATCACCCGTTCGGGGCCGATGCGCTCCGCCAGAGCGAGGAAGACTTTCAGCAGCCGCTCCTTGTCCGCCGTTCCCGGCTCGGTCAGCGGGCCGTTGGGGGTCAGGGTGAAGTGAAAGCCGTAGGGGATGCCGAAGCTGTCTAGCCGGGGCAGCTCCCGCAGCAGCGGCGCGGGATTCTTGCTCCAGAACCAGATGAAATCGGTCAGTCCCTTCTGCAGCGGAACGCGGGTGAGCCTTTGGGGATTCCGCGGGTTTTCGGTCAGGGCAAAGCCTTCCTCCAGACGATTGAGCATCCATCCGGCATGGAAGGCGGGAATATCGGTGCGGCGGCTGGCACTGACGATCATGACGGCTCCTTTTTCATCGTGAGCACAAGAGCCTTCCGCTCCGGAGACACCCTTCGGGATTCCCGGATCTTGCGGATGGCCATGTTGTGGGTGAAGGCGTCCAGGCGGCTGTCTGCGAGAAAGGGCAGCGTCCTTTCCGGATGCCGCACAAAGGCAATCGAGATGCCCCAGGCCGCCGCCATCCGGGCGTAGTAAGCCGGATGGGAGAAGGAAAAGAAGTGGGTGAGCGCCCGGTCAATATAGGCATCATTCAGATACCAGTCGATGAGCATCACAAGGCCGAAGCGCTGTCTGTATTCCTCCTCGGACGAAAGGCAGGGGAGCAGCAGCTCATAAAAGGCATCCTGTTCCTTTCCCGCCGTTTTCAGGGCGGCGCAGAAGCTGTCGCAGACCGACCAGTTCCGGATCAGCGGCAGGAAATCCCGCACCCGACAGAGCCGCTCCGAAAGCTCCATGGGCGCACAGGCGATGACCAGTCCCCGCACCAGCCGCTCCTCCAGCGTTTCGCCGCAGTCCTCGGCAAGAAAGACGCGCCAGTCTTCTCCGGCGATCTCCCCCGCAAGGCGGTGCAGGACCGGCAGCCGGACCCCCAGCAGCGGCTCACCCGGCGGCAGCAGCCGGGCGGAAAAATCCCGGTAGGACGGCTCCGCCAGGGCGCCCAGTCTCAGCAAAAGGGTTTCCCGGTTCACAGCGCACCCTCCAGCTTCAGCAGAAATTCCTTGATGGCCAGTCCGCCGCCGTAGCCGGTGAGGCTTTTGTCGCTGCCGATGACCCGGTGGCAGGGGAGGATGATGGAAACCGGGTTGCGGTGGTTGGCGCCGCCCACAGCCCGGCAGGCGCCCGGATGGCCGATGGCGCGGGCAAGGTCGCCGTAGCTCCGGGTTTCGCCGTAGGGAATATCGGCCAGCGCATACCAGACTTTTTTCTGAAAGTCGGTGCCGGTGAGGGAAAGGGGAACGGAAAACACACGGCGCTGCCCCGCGAAATATTCCTCCAGCTGCTGCTTTGCCTGCTGAAGCAGGGAGCAGCTGCCCTGCCGGGCGGCGCTGATGCCGGAGCGGGGGCCGAAGTCCACCCGGCAGAGTCCGGCTTCACTTGCTGTCAGGGTCAGCGGGCCCACGGGAGATTCCATGATCTCGTACAGAAGGTTCATCAGGATTCCTCCAGCAGTTCGCCGGTTTCCGGGTCGATCCGCTGCTGCTCGGCGGCGATGTCCGGCAGATGGGTCAGCAGGAAAACCTGCGCGTCGGTACTGAATAGATTGCCCCAGTAAGGGCCGGCCTTTCCCATCAGCTGCTTTCGGGAGATGCCCAGCGCCTCTCCGGCCTCGGTGGGCAGGGTGATGGTTCGTCCGGCAGCGGTCTGCTGCTCCTTCATCAGCCCCTGATCGACGAGCCAGGCGGCGGTCTGCCGGTAGCTGAGCTTCTTCATATCCTCGGGGATCAGAGCGTTGACCCTGCTCAGCAGCGCGGAGATGGAGATGGCTGCCGGCTCTGCCGGAATGCTGCAGAGCTGCTCATCGCTGAGGGCAAAGGGACGCTCCCGTTTGGGCTTTTTCTCCTTCGGCGGGGCTCCGATCTGCCCGCCATTGTCGATGACCTTGTCCAGCACGCCGACAACATAGTACAGGCAGCGTGCGATGCGGACTTCGTTCAGGGTGGAGCCTTCCGGCTCTTCCTCTCCGGTGAGAGGATTCCGGCCTTCCGCCATGGCGGAGAGATAGCTCCGGGCCCGCCTGAGCAGCTCCATTTCCCGTTCCATGTCCTTTTCCGGCTCTTTAGCCATAAAACCGCTCCCTTCCGCTTTTTACTGTTTTCATTATAACAAAAAACAGAACGGACGGCAAGACAATATAAAAGGCCGCTGCAGCCTGTTTTTCCGCAGCGACCCTTTTTACAATTTAGTCGGCCAGTGTGCCCATGGGATCCCAAGGATCCAGCACAATGGGCTCCTGGCTGGTCAGCCTGGCCAGCTCGCCCAGATACTCGGCTTCCACGGCGGCCTGGTACACATACTGATCAAACCAGCTGTCGGAGCAGACATAGTAGCCCTTGGTGCCGCTCTTGTCGCCCCAGCTGTTTTCGATCTTCCAGCGGGTGGGTTTGCCGTCGTCCAGATTGACGCCGGTGATGACCATGGCGTGGTTCATGGCGGAGAACCAGTAATCGAGGCTGTCTTCCTTGGTCAGCTGCAGATCCAGACCGGTCAGCAGCTCGAAGTTGTAGGACTGATCGTCCCAGGCGCCCCGGTCGCGCTCGCCGAACTTGCCCACGTCGCTGCCGAACCAGACCACCTTGCCGGCCTGCAGCTGGCGGATAACGGCTTCCTTGAACTCCTCCATGGTGAGGTTCAGGTACAGGACATCCTTGCCGCCGACCACGTTGCCCAGCAGGCGGACGGTGAAGGTGCGGTGATAGGGCTTGTCAGCGGTGGGGGCGTTGATGATGCTCACATGCTTCTGCAGCAGATCGCCCACATAGGTCTCGCAGAAGGTTTTGGGGGTGTAGCCCTTTTCGATGTGGTAGACCTTGTCCTTGTCCACATACTCAAAGTCAAAGGTTTTGGGGGGCTCGCCGTAGCAGCTGCACAGGAAGCCGTAGATGCTGCCCAGCATCTCTTCCTTGGCTTTCTGGATGTCGGCCTCGGCGGCACCGGCAGCCACCATCTTCCGCAGCCTGACGGCGCAGGCCTTCAGATTGCGGTTGAGGACAGCGTTCATGGGGCCGGTATGGCAGGACTGGAAGGTCTCATCGTACACATCCTTGGGCACTACGCCGTACTTGTCCACGATGTTCACGAACATGTCCCACTGGCCGCCGTCATGGACGCCGGTGGTCAGAATGTGGGCGACCACACGGTCGTCAGCGGGCAGGGAAGCGGTTTCCAGGATGCTCTCCAGGAAGAAATTGGCGCGCTCAAACTTGTCCCAGAAAGCGAGATAGCTCTGCGAAAGCTCGAAGGCTTCCAGGTTCTTTTCAGCAGCGATCCGTTCCCGCAGCACGTTGGTGGCGGCAAAGAGCCAGCAGCGTCCGCTGGACTGCTGATTGGTGACGTCCAGGGTGGGGATCTCCACCGAGAATTTCTGCCGCATGGCAAAGGAGCCCTTGGAGACAAAGGCAACGTCGTTCAGATTGGTTTTGGACAGGGCGAGGGCGGCCAGCTGGCGCTGGGGGCAGCCCTGGAATTTGTCGGACCAGCTTTCCAGCTGGGCTTCGGTGATGGGTGTCTGCTGCATGATGATTCCTTCCTTTTCTTCTTCATCGGAGAGAATGAACTCTTTCCAGCTTCAGTTTAGACCTTTGCGCGAAAAATGTCAACATGCCGCGGACAGAATCGCTCCGCTTTCCGCCGGAATTTTTACTTCTTTTCCGCAGAGAAGCCTAGGCGCGCGGGGGTTTTTATGCTATACTGTAAATGAGTCCATAACCGGCGGGGAATGCTGCCCTGCCCCTTTCAACAGGATCTGAGGAGGCCTTTGCCATGCGCGACAGTATCTATACCATTCCCATCAGCGAAGTTTTTGAGCCGAAGTGCGGCTGCCCCATCTGCCGGATGCGGGACATGCTGGAGCAGCGGTGCGTTGAATATATCATGGGCGCCGCCATGATGGAGCCGGATGTGCGGATTGAGACCAACCGGCTGGGCTTCTGCGCCGATCACTTTGAGATGATGCTCCATCAGAAAAACCGCCTTTCCCTGGCGCTGATGCTGGAGAGCCATCTGAAATCCCTCCGGGAAGGGGGATATAAGGAGCTGCAGAAAAAGGCGGCGGCCAAGCCGGCCAAGCGGGCGGGCATGTCTACCGTCAACGATACCTGCTTTGTCTGCGACCAGATCAGCGGGGTGCTGAGCACCATGCTGAACACGGTGGTGCATCAGTGGCTGAAGGAGGAGGAGTTCCGGACGCTGTTTGCCCAGCAGGAGTTTGTCTGTCTGCCTCACGCCGAGCTGCTGCTGCAGGCCGGACATGATGGCCTGCCCAAGAAGCTGTATCCCGCTTTTTCGGAGCAGGTCATTTCCCTTCTGGACCGGCATATAGAAGAGGTGGGGGCGGATGTCTCCCATTTCTGTCGGATGTTTGATTACCGCAACGCCTCTCCCAACGCGGACTGGGGCAACTCCAGAGACTCCATCGAGCGGGCCATTCTGCTGCTCTCCACCCGGGATTTCCGGGAGGAATGATCTCAACTGTCTGGAATATCAGGCGGTACACCCGGCTGCGTGATAAGGCGTTTGGGGGAAAAGTCTCCCCGGAAAGCCCGGCTTGAGAAAGAAATGTGGAAAAAGGTCGCTTCCCGTCAGTACGGTACTTTTTCACCCTTTCCACCGACTTTTCAACATCCGGGTGCCGGAAAGCAGAATCAGTTTTCCACATTCTGGGGATAATACCCCGTGCAGAATGCCATTACAAACGGTATAACCGGGTGTCCGCGCAAAGCGCAAGGCCTTCCCTGACAGAAATACAGTCAAAACAGATGTTCTGTTTTGGTTTGACATTCTGTGTATCGGACAGTATAATGAGTAGAGGGCACTCTGCATCGAAATCCCATTTCTTGCTTTTTCGTATGATTTTGCCTTCACGGGTCAGACTAACTTCAAATGGAATGTTTGGAGGAATGGATGTGTCTGATCAAAAGCAGTCTGAAAAGCAGACCCGGGAAACGCCCCCGGAGGAGCAGTCCCCCGAAGAGCGGGAGAACCACCGGCGGGAACAGGAAATGGACCTGATCACCGAGTCGGGCGGCATCACGGCCGGACAGGGCCGGCATCTGATCCACTGCCTGACCATCATCGGGCAGGTGGAGGGGCATTTTATTCTGCCGCCTCAGAACAAGACCACCAAATACGAGCATGTGATCCCGCAGCTGGCTGCCATCGAGGAGAGCCCGGACATCAAGGGGCTGCTGATCCTGCTGAATACGGTGGGCGGCGATGTGGAGGCGGGGCTGGCCATTGCCGAGCTGATCGCCGGTATGCGCACCCCCACCGTTTCCATCGTGCTGGGAGGCGGTCACTCCATCGGTGTGCCGCTGGCGGTGTCGGCCAGAACCTCGTTCATCGTGCCGTCGGCCACCATGACCATCCATCCGGTGCGGATGAACGGCCTGGTGCTGGGGGTTCCCCAGAGCTTTTCCTATTTTGACAAAATGCAGGAGCGGATCATCCGCTTTGTCACCGACAATTCCCGCATCAGCCCGGAGCGGTTCCGGGAGCTGATGATGCAGACCGGCGAGCTGGCCATGGACGTGGGCACCTCTATCGACGGAGAGACCGCCGTAAAGGAAGGGCTCATCGACCGGCTGGGCGGCTTGTCCGATGCCATAGAATGCCTGTACGGCATGATTGACGAGGAGGAGACCGATGCTGCTGCACACGATTCTTGACCCGCTGGCCATTATGGAGCAGCCGGTTCAGCCGCAGCAGGGCGTCTGCTGGCTGTCGCCTCACTGTGCCTGCGAATGGATTTCGGACGAACGGGGCATGCAGCTGCGTCGGGTGATGTCCACCGATCTTTCGTCCTATCTGGATCCCCGCCTGCAGCCCGGGAAGGATTTCTCCCTTCCGCAGCAGGACGGGGCTGTCGGTCTGGCTCCGGAGAGCCTTGAAACACGCTGATGCTCCGCTTCCGGCGGCGTACTTTTTCATCTTGGAGGAAATGACATGTCTTATCTTGAAGCCTTCCTGCAGGCGGTTCTGCAGGGCCTGACCGAATTCCTGCCGGTGTCCAGCTCCGGCCATCTGTCGCTGTTTCAGCACTTCACCGGCAACTCCGGCGAAACCGGTGTGTTCTTCTCGCTGATGCTGCACCTGGGTACCCTGCTGGCGGTGTTCATCGCCTTCCGCAAGACCATCTGGCAGCTGATTCTGGAGTTCTGCTCGATGGTGTGGGATCTCGTCCGGGGCAAATTTTCCTGGAAAAACCGCACGCCCTACCGTAACATGGTGGTGATGATCCTGCTGGCCTGCGTGCCCATGGTGCTGACGCTGCTCCTCAAGGACTTTTACACCGGCTTCTCCACCGATGACGACATCCTGTGGGAGGGCATCTTCTTCCTGATCACTGCCGCCGTCATGTTCTGTGCCGACCGCTGCGTCAAGGGGAAAAAGGGCCCCGGCGGTATCCGCGCCCGGGACGCGGGGGCGGTGGGTCTGGCGCAGGCGCTGCTGGCGCCCCTGCCCGGCGTGTCCCGCTCCGGTTCCACCATTTCCGCCGGCCTGCTCTGCGGCCTTGACCGGGAGACGGCGGTGCAGTTCAGCTTTATCCTGGGTATTCCCGCCATTCTGGGCGGCAGCCTGTCCGAGATCATGGATGTGACATCGGCAGACCTGGCGGCCACCGGCATCGGTCAGATTCTGGTGGGCATCATCGTCTCCGCCGTGGTGGGACTGCTGGCCATCAAGATGGTGGATTACATCGTAAAAACCGACAAGTTCAAGTATTTCGTGTGGTATACCGCACTGCTGGGAGTTATCGTTGCGGCCATCGGTATCTTCGAGCATGCAGTGGGCATGAATCTGGTTACCTATCTGGCCGGCTGATCCGGTTTCTGCAAAATATCAACGATTTCAGCGGAGAACGATTTTCCGGTGAGAAAGGCGTGAAGAATCATGGCGAAAGCAAAATCCCCGCAGTCCGCAAAGTCCCGGCAATCCACCCAAAGTCAGACCTCCGGGCAGAAGAGCTCCTCAAAAAAGAGCGCTTCCCGGAAAAAGCAGCCGCCGGCCGAGCGGCCCCGCTCCGCAGCGGCCATCCGCTATCAGGAGCAGGAGGAGCGCCGGCTCAAGCGGAACAACCAGTTCTTTGCCATCGTCCTGTTTGCGGTGGGACTGTTTTTCTGCGCGGTCAGTTTTTTTGACGGCCCCCGGCTCTGGGGCTTCCTGCACAGTCTGCAGCGGGGTCTCTGCGGCCCCATGAGCTACGGCATCGGCCCGCTGCTGATCTATATTGCCGTGATGGTGACCCTGGAGAAGGAGCACACCGAGGTACATAACCGGGTCTGGCAGATGATCGGCATGCTGATTCTGCTCTGCGGCATTGCCCAGCTGTTTTTCGGCGAGCCCACCGGGGAATCCTTCTTTATCAAGGTGAAAAATCTTTATACCGACGGTGTGCAGCTGAAGAGCGGCGGCCTGCTGGCGGGCGTGCTCTGCTGGCCGCTCATGTCCCTGATGGGGCGCAAGGGAGCCATCATCATCCATGTGCTGCTGACCTTCGTCTTCCTGATGCTGCTGTCCGGTTCCACCCTGCTGGGCTTTTTCCGGGGCTGCGCCAAGCCTGTCAAGCAAATGGAGCAGACCTATGTCCGCAAGCGGGAACAGCGGGAGCAGCGGGAACAGCAGGAGGAGCAGCGGCGCACCGGACGGTTTGACCTGGACATTCCCCTGGACGGGGAGGGCCGGGAAATGCCCCAGCATCCGGTGGTGTCTCCGGCGGAGAGCTTCGATTCGGCGGTGGACCGGTTCCGGGAATCCCCCGATGCGCTGGCCCAGCGCCGCCGCAAAAAGAAAAAGGAGCCTGAGCCCGCCCTGCCGGTGGATCCCGCTACCGGTGAGGTGCTGCAGCCGGTGGCTGAATCCGATCCGCTGGCAGGTCTGGTGGAGGTGGTGCCGGACGAGCTTCTGCAGAAGGAGACGGATCCGGAGGGACTGCCCTTTGACCCCGATCCTGCCCCCGCCGCTCAGTCTGCCGCATCTCCCGCTGCTGCCGTCACCGATGACGCTGCTGCCGTCATCGATGAAATTCTGGCTGCCGAGGCGGAGAAAAAGCTGCCGGGCGATGTTCAGAATCCCGATGAGCCTCTGGGCGATATGATCCAGTGGGCCATTGACGAGTTCAAAAAGGAGCCCGCCCGGGATCCGCTGCCGCCGGTGCCGGAGGAGCGCCCTGCCGCCGCAGCCCCTGCCGCAGCAGTCTCTGCCGGGATTCCCGTCCCGGAGATCGAGGTCATGCCGGCGGAGCAGGTGTACCGTTTCCCGCCGGTGTCGCTGCTCAAGCCGCCCAGGGCGTCCAACAACGCCGACGTCAGCGAGGAGCTGAAGGCCAATGCCGCAAAGCTGGTGGAAACCCTCAAGAGCTTCGGCGTACAGACCAAAATTATCGATATCTGCCGCGGTCCCACCGTCACACGGTATGAGCTGCAGCCCTCGGCCGGCGTCAAAATCAGCAAGATCACCGGCCTGGCCGACGACATCGCCCTGAACCTGGCCACGGCCGGCGTCCGCATCGAGGCTCCCATCCCCAACAAGCCCGCCGTGGGCATTGAGGTGCCCAACCGGGTGGTGGATATGGTCAGCATCCGGGAGCTGATCGATTCGGACGAGTTCCGCACCGCCAAGGGCGTGCTCCCCGCCGTCTTCGGCCGGGATATCGCCGGCGCCATCACCATCGGCGACATCGCCGCCATGCCCCATGTGCTCATCGCCGGTACCACCGGCTCGGGCAAATCGGTCTGCGTCAACTCGGTGATCATCAGCCTGCTGTACAAATTCTCCCCCAAGGATCTGCGGCTCATCATGATCGATCCCAAGATGGTGGAGCTGGTGGTCTACAACGGCATCCCCCATCTGCTGATCCCGGTGGTCACCGACCCCCGCAAGGCGGCGGGCGCTCTGGGCTGGGCGGTCAACGAGATGCTCAAGCGGTACAACCTCTTTTCCGAAAACGGCGTCCGGGACATCAAGGGCTATAACCGTCTGGCGGAGTCCTCTGACCAGCTGGAGCATATGCCCCATATGGTCATTGTCATTGACGAGCTGTCCGACCTGATGATGGCCGCTCCCAACGAGGTGGAGGACGCCATCTGCCGTCTGGCGCAGATGGCCCGTGCCGCCGGTATGTATCTGATCATCGCGACCCAGCGTCCGTCGGTGGATGTGGTCACCGGCCTGATCAAGGCCAATATTCCTTCCCGAATCGCTCTGACCGTTTCCTCTCAGGTGGACTCCCGCACCATCATCGACACCGGCGGCGCTGAGAAGCTGCTGGGCAAAGGCGACATGCTCTATTATCCCGTGGGCTTCCCCAAGCCGGTGCGGGTACAGGGATGCTTCGTCAGCGACGGCGAGGTGGAGGCTGTGGTCAAGTATATCAAGGACGGCCAGCAGCAGGAAGTGGAGTACGACTCCGCCATTATGGAGGAAATCGAGCGGCAGGCGGCTGCCGAGCCCGGCAAGAAGGGTGACAAGGGCGCTGCCTCCGATGACGATTCCGACCCGCTCTTCGTGGACGCGGTGGACGCGGTGCTGGACGCCGGTCAGGCTTCCACCTCCTACCTGCAGCGGCGGCTCAAGGTGGGCTATGCCCGCGCCGCCCGGATCATGGACGAGCTGGAGGATCGGGGCATTGTCGGTCCTCAGGACGGATCCAAGCCCCGGGAGCTGACCGTGACCCGCGCTCAGTGGCAGGAGATCAAGGAGCGCATGGCGGAGTATTGAGATTTCGCCGAAACATCAAATTATCTCTCCGGAGGAATGTATGAACGGATTTTTACCCACAACCCGGGAGGAAATGAACGCCCGCGGCATTTCCCAGCTGGACTATATCATCATCACCGGCGACGCCTATGTGGATCATCCCAGCTTCGGCACCGCCATCATCTCCCGTGTCATTGAGGCGGAGGGCTACACCATCGGCGTCATCTCCCAGCCGGACTGGAGGACAAACCGGGATTTTGAAAAGCTGGGGCGGCCGAAATACGCCTTTCTGGTCAATTCCGGCAACATCGACTCCATGGTGGCCCACTACACCGTGGCGCTGAAAAAACGGTCGGATGACGCCTACACCCCCGGCGGAAAGGCCGGCAAGCGCCCCGACCGGGCGGTGGAGGTCTACTGCAGAAAGCTCCGGGAGATCTACGGGGAGATTCCCATTGTCATCGGCGGCCTGGAGGCTTCTCTGCGGCGGTTTGCCCATTATGACTACTGGGAGGACCGGGTTCGCCCCTCCATCCTGCTCAGCTCCGGCGCCGACCTTCTGACCTACGGTATGGGCGAGCTGCAGACCATGGCCATCGTCAACCGGCTGGCGGCGGGAGAGGATATTCACTCCCTGCGGGACATCCGGGGCACCTGCTATCTCTGCGATCCCGCCGAGACGCCCTTCGGCGGCGCTCAGTGCCCCGATTTTGAGGTGGTCAGCCGGGATAAGAAGAACTACTGCAAGGCCACCAAAATCCAGATGGACAATCAGGACGAGGTGTACGGCAAGACCATCCTCCAGCGCCACGGGGATAAAATGCTGGTGCAGAATCCGCCCATGCGGGTGCTGACCACCGAGGAGCTGGACCGGGTCTATGCCCTGCCCTATATGCGGCGGTGGCACCCTTCCTATGACGAGCTGGGCGGCGTGCCCGGCATTGAGGAGGTGGAGTTCTCCATCGCCCACAACCGGGGCTGCTTCGGCAACTGCAATTTCTGCTCCATCGCCTTTCATCAGGGACGGAAGATCGCCGTCCGCAGCGAGGAATCGGTGCTGCAGGAGGCAAAGCTCCTGACTCAGCTGCCCAATTTCAAGGGATATATCCACGATGTGGGCGGCCCTACTGCCAATTTCAGGCAGCCCTCCTGCACAAAGCAGCTGGAGTACGGCCTGTGCAAGGGCAAAAAGTGCCTGGCCCCCACTCCCTGCAAGGCTCTGGAGGTGGATCATCGGGGCTATCTTGCCATGCTGCGCAAAATCCGCGCCCTGCCCGGCGTCAAGCGGGTCTTCATCCGCTCGGGCATCCGGTACGATTATATGATGCAGGATCCCGACGACACCTTCTTTAAGGAGCTGGTGGAATACCATGTCTCCGGTCAGCTGAAGGTGGCGCCGGAGCACTGCAGCGGCGATGTGCTGGACGCTATGGGCAAGCCGCACATCGATGTCTACAAGGATTTCTCGAAGAAATTCTATGAGATCACCAAAGCCCTGGGCAAAAAGCAGTACCTGGTGCCCTATCTGATGTCCTCCCATCCGGGCAGCACCCTGAAGGACGCGGTGGAGCTGGCCCTGTTCCTGAAGGAGATGGGCATCCGGCCCGAGCAGGTGCAGGACTTTTATCCCACTCCCGGCACGGTTTCCACCTGCATGTTCTATACCGGCCTCAATCCCTACACCATGGAGCCGGTTTCTGTCCCCCGCACGCCGGAGGAGAAGGCCATGCAGCGGGCGCTGCTGCAGTATTTCCTGCCGCAGAATCACCGTCTGGTGGTCAAGGCGCTGCGGCAGGCCGGCCGAAGCGATCTGATCGGCACCGGAAAGAACTGTCTGGTGCCGCCGCTTCAGCAGGAAAACACCCGCCGCCCCGCCGCTCATGCCGACGGACGCCATTCCGACGGGCGCCGCTCCGGTTCCTCCGGCAAGGGCAGACCGCCCCGGCAGGAGAAGCGTTCCGGTCGTCCGGGTGCCTCCGGTCAGCCCCGTAAAAAGAAATAATCTTGCACACAGATAAAGGAGTACGTTCATGGCGCAGAAAAAAACCGGTTCTCATTCAACCAATCGGCCTTCCGGAAAGAGCCCGTCCGGAAGCGGCAGGCCCGCTTCCCATTCCGGCGTCAGCCGGAGCAAAAGCAATAAGCGGGCGCTGAACTGGGGACTGATTGCGGCGATCGCCCTGCTGCTCAGTGTTTATCTGGTGGTCACCCTCTTCTATGGGCGGGGCTGGGAAGGCTGGAAGGACAGCTGGAACGACCTGCGGGGGAATGTTTCTTCGATGATGGCCGGCCTTCCGGAGGAGCTGGGCAGCTCGGCAGAGACGCCTTTGGTTCCTGCCGATGAGACGGTGAAGACGGTTCAGGTGCATTTCGTGGACGTGGGACAGGGCGACTGCATCCTGATTCAGGGAAACGGACAGGCGGTTCTCATCGATGCCGGTGAAAACGATCAGGGCGACCGGGTGGCCGGCTATCTTGCTTCGGTGGGGGTGACCTCCCTGGATCTGGCCATCGGCACCCATCCCCATTCCGACCATATCGGCGGGCTGGACGTGGTGCTGGAGCAGATTCCCGCCGAAGAGGTCTGGATGCCGGATCTGCCGGACAGCCTGATTCCCACCACCCGAACCTACGAGGATCTGCTGGACGCCATTTCGGAAACCGGCGCGGAGGGTGTTCTGGCTCAGCCCGGCGATTCCCTGGAGATCTGCGGCGGGCTGCTGGAGGTTCTGGGGCCGCTGAAGGACTATGATAACCTGAACGACATGTCTCTGGTGACAAAATTTACCTACGGCGATAAGGCCTTCCTCTTTACCGGCGACATGGAGAAAATCCCCGAATCGGATCTGCTGGCCGCCGGGACGGATCTGAAGGCCGATGTGCTCAAGATGGGCCATCACGGCAGCAGCACCTCCTCCGGCAAGGCCTTTGTACAGACGGTGGATCCGGACATTTTCGTCATTGAGGTGGGGGAGGGCAACAGCTACGGCCATCCCCACCGGGAAATCCTGGCTCTTCTGAAGGAGCTTTCCGCAGAGGTGTGGCGGACCGATCTCAATGGCAATATCGTGATGACCTGTGACGGCAGCAGCATCACAGTGTCCTCTGACCGGTAAGGAGCGGCGTATGATGATCGTGGATCGAATCGAAGGAGAAACGGCTGTCTGTGAAGACGGCGGCAGCCGGACGGAGCTTTCCCTGTCACAGCTTCCCGCCGGAGTGCGGGAGGGAGATGTGCTGGTTTTCGGCCCGGAGGGCTGGCAGATCGACCGGCAGGCCACCGATGCCCGGCGGGCAGCCATGATCCGCCGTTCCCGCCGCCTTTTTCACCGGCGGAATGAGGTCTCCAAAGAGCCCCGGTGATTTTCGGGTAAATTGACGGATGTTTTTGTCGCAAAAGATGTCCCCGGAATCTTGCCAAGGGTGCTTTGGCTGTAGTATAATGAATTTCAGGACCGTTTCGGTTTGATCGCCGGAGCGGGGGAACTGTGCAGAAGGGGGCAGGTTGTATGACCTCAAAATTCAGTGTTTCACTGGCTAAAATTATCAAGGAATTCTCGTTTGAATGCGTGTACCTCCCCGCTGACCCGCAGGAGATCGCCATTTCCTCCATGGATGTCAACCGACCCGGTTTGTTCATCAATGGCTTCTATGATTACTTCGACGCGGACCGGATTCAGCTGCTGGGCAAGATGGAAAACGCCTTCCTGGGCGATCTGCCCAAGGATGTGCTGCGGGAGCGGATGGACCGGATGTGCGGGCTGCATGTGCCGCTGGTGGTGGTGACCCGGGGCATGGAGGTGCTGCCCGAGCTTCTGGAAGCGGCCCAGAAATACGGTGTTCCCGTGGTGCGCACCCAGGATTCCACCACCAATGTCATGGTGACCATGATCTCGTTCCTCAGCGTGGAGTTGGCTCCCCGCATCACCCGGCACGGCGTGCTGGTGGAGTGCTACGGCGAGGGTATCCTGATTCTGGGCGACAGCGGCGTGGGCAAGAGCGAGACCGCCATTGAGCTGGTCAAGCGCGGTCACCGGCTGATCGCCGACGATGCGGTGGAGATCCGCCGGGTCTCCAACAAGACGCTGGTGGGCACCTCACCCGAGAACATCCGCCATTTTGTGGAACTGCGGGGCATCGGCATTATCAATGCCCGCCGTCTGTTCGGCATGGGTTCGGTCAAGACCACCGAGAAGATCGCCATGATCGTCAAGCTGGAGCACTGGGATCCCGAAAAGGTCTATGACCGCATGGGGATGGACAACGAGTACACGACCCTGCTGGGCATCGAGGTTCCTTCCCTGACCATTCCGGTCAAGCCCGGACGGAATCTGGCCATTATTCTGGAGGTGGCGGCTATGAACAACCGCCAGAAGAAGATGGGCTACAACGCGGCGCAGGAGCTGCTGGCCAATCTGGGCATGCCGGTGACGCCGCAGACCGATGATATCTCCAAGGACTGGAATTATTGACGGCTGAGGGAAATTCCCTTTGCATATTGATCAACAAAGGAAAGAAAGGTGTTCATTGTGAAATACTATGTAGGCATCGACCTGGGCGGTACCTTTATCAAGGCGGGCGTGGTGGATGAAAATTACAATATCATCGCCAAGGCCAGCATCCCCTCTGAGGTGAACGGCGACCATGAAGCTCTGGCCGACCGGATGGTGGAATGCGCCGGCAAGGCCATGGCCGAGCTGGGCCTGACCGTGGATGACATCGAGTCCATCGGCGTCGGCACCCCCGGTGCGGTGGATACCAAGACCGGTCTGGTGGTGTACGCCAACAACCTGATGATGCGGAATGTCCCGCTGGGTGAATATCTGGAGGCCCGCATCCATAAGTCTGTCTATGTGGCCAATGACGCCAACGTGGCGGCCTACGGCGAGGCTCTGGCGGGTGCTGCGGCGGGCATTGACAACGTGGTGGTCATCACTCTGGGCACCGGTGTCGGCGGCGGCATCATCATCGACGGCCGCATCTACACCGGCTTCAATCAGTTCGGCGGCGAGCTGGGCCATGCGGTGGTGGAGTACGGCGGATGGCCCTGCACCTGCGGCAGAAAGGGCTGCCTGGAGTCTTATGCCTCCGCGACCGGCCTTGTGAAGATGACGAAGATTGCCATGGAGGAGCATCCCGATTCCAAGCTGTGGGAAGTCGCCCCTTCGCTGGACGATGTCAACGGCAAGACTGCCTTCGACGCCATGCGTCTGGGCGATGAGGCCGGCACCGAGGTGGTCAACAAGTACATCGCCTATCTGGGCTGCGGTCTGGCCAACTATGTCAACATCTTCCAGCCGGAGGTGCTGCTGATTGGCGGCGGCATCTGCAAGGAAGGCGAGACCCTGCTGGCTCCGCTGCGGAAGGTCATTGAGGAAGAGGCCTATTCCATCGACGGCCAGCCCACCTGTGAGCTGCGCCGGTGCGCTCTGGGAAACGACGCCGGCACCATTGGCGCCGCCATGCTGTGGAAGCAGTATCAATAACGGACGGAGAGTGAACGCTCCCTGCTGTTTCCCCCGCGGGAGAGCCTCCCGCGGGGTTTTCTGGCGATACAGCCAAACTTGCTGAAAGGATTTGTGCGCATGATGCAGAATTGCTGGGAAAAGGCGGTGCGGGATATCTGCAGCCGGAATGGGATTCCCTTTGAAGAAAATGTGCCCATGAGCGGGCATACCACCTTTAAGATCGGCGGTCCCGCCCGTCTGCTGCTGCAGCCGGAAAACGCGGGGCAGCTTTCCGCTCTGCTGCGGGAAGGACATGATCTGCCGCTGTTTTTTGTGGGCAGGGGCTCCAATCTTCTGGTGTCCGATCAGGGGATCAGCGGCGCCGTGGTGGTGCTGGGCAGCGCTTTTTCCGGTGTGGAGGTGCAGGAGAACGTTCTGATCTGCGAAGCCGGCGCCAGCCTGACCAAGGTCTGCCAGACGGCGCTGCGGCAGGGCCTTTCCGGCATGGAATTTGCCTACGGCATCCCCGGCACGGTGGGCGGAGCGGTGTATATGAATGCCGGCGCCTACGGCGGCGAGATCCGGGATGTGATCCTGTGGGCGGAGTATCTGGATCAGCAGGGAATGCTGCACCGGCTTTCAGCAAATGAACTGAATCTTTCCTACCGACACAGCCGTTTTTCGGAGATGAGCCGGAAAACCTGCATTGTCCGGGCGGCCTTCCGCCTGACGCCGGGGGATCCGGAGGCCATCCGGGTCCGGATGGAGGAGCTGATGGCCCGCCGGAGGGAAAAGCAGCCGCTGGAGTATCCCAGCGCGGGCAGCACCTTCAAGCGGCCCGAGGGCGCCTATGCCGCCGCCCTGATCGATCAGTGCGGGCTCAAGGGTCTGCGGGTGGGAAACGCCATGGTCAGCGAAAAGCACAGCGGCTTTCTGATCAACGCCGGCGGAGCCACCTGCGCCGAGATGGAGGAGCTGATCCGGCAGGTGCAGCAGACCGTGGAGCAGAAAACCGGATACCGTCTGGAGCTGGAGGTGCTCCGGCTGGGAGAATGAGAGGACGAAGCCATCCATGGATTTTTTGATTGTAACGGGCATGTCCGGCGCGGGAAAATCCCGGGCCGTGGACGCGCTGGAGGATATCGGATTTTACTGCGTGGACAATATGCCGCCCAAGCTGATCTTCAAGATGGCAGAGCTCTGCAATGCGGCGGGCAGCGCCTTTCGCCGGATCGCGGTGGTCACCGACCTGCGGGGCGGGGATCTGTTCTACGGGCTGTTTGAGGAGCTGGACGCCATGCAGGCGGCGGGCTATGCCTATAAGCTGCTCTTTCTGGACGCCAGCGATCAGGAGCTCATGCGTCGGTATAAGGAGACCCGCCGTCGTCATCCGCTGGCGGAGCTGACCTCCGGCGGACTGTCCGAGGCCATCCGGAACGAGCGGGTGCTGCTGCGGATGGCCCGCTCCCGGGCGGACTATATCATCGACACCACCCATCTTTCCGCGGGCGACCTGCGGCAGCGGCTGACCAGCTTGTTTCTGGACAGCCTGAAAAACGGCATGCTGCTGACGGTCATGTCCTTCGGCTTTAAGTACGGGCTGCCGGCGGAGGCGGATCTGGTGTTCGATGTGCGCTGCCTGCCCAATCCCTATTATGTGGACGTGCTCAAGCCCCGTACCGGGCTGGAGCAGGATGTGCAGGACTATGTGATGGACGCGCCCGAATCCCATCAGCTGCTGGAAAAGCTGCAGGAGCTGATGCTCTTTCTGATTCCGCTGTACCAGAAGGAGGGCAAGACCCAGCTGACCGTGGCGGTGGGCTGCACCGGCGGACAGCACCGCAGCGTGACCATCGCGGAACGGCTGTACGATTTTCTCATGAAGCAGGAGCAGAATGTCCGGGTGGCCCACCGGGACATCGCCAAATGACAGAAAGGAGAGCCTTTGTATGGAGCGCTATGCGTGGAAAGCTGTGGTAAAGCCGGGGATGCTGGAGGAATACACCCGCCGTCACCGGGAGATCTGGCCCGAGATGCTGGAGGTGCTGAAGGCAGCCGGCATCCGCAACTACACCATCTGGAACGTGGGGCAGGAGCTGTTCGGCTACTACGAATGCGAGCAGGGCGCCGCCTTCGCCGCTCAGGTGCAGGCGGACAGCCCGGTGGTGGACCGCTGGAACGAGTATATGAAGGACGTCATGGTTATGGAAATGGATCCCGAAACCGGCGCGCAGCCCAGACTGACCCAGGTCTTTCTGATGGAGTGAACCTTCGGGATTGTCAGCGAGGAGGAAGCGGGATGTCTTTTTGTCAGGAGGTCAAGCGGGAGCTTTGCCGCGTCGAACCGAAAAAGCTGCACTGCCGGGAGGCGGCGCTGTACGGTGTCCTGCGGCTGAGCCGCACCTTCCCTCAGGAAGAGGTCGTTTTCAAGACCGAGAACAAGTTTTTTGCAGATCGTTTTGCCCAGCAGTTGGCGACCTTCGGTACGCTGGTGGAGGTGCGCAGCGATCTGAGGCGGCTGAAAGGGGATGTGCCGGTCTATACGGTCTGCGTCGCCGACGAATACCAGCGGCAGCTGCTGAGCCGCCATTTTTCGCTGGAGGCGCCGGGTCTCCACCCCGCTCTGGTGGAGCGTCCCTGCTGCCAGGCCGCCTTTCTGCGGGAAATTTTTCTGGCCTTCGGTTCGGTGACCAATCCGGAGCGGGAGTATCATCTGGAGATCAACGCGCTGAACCCCATGCTGGCGGAGGAGCTGTTCCTGCTGGCCCAGGGCGCCGGTATCCGGTTCAAGACCACCCGGCGTAAGGGCTGCGAGATCCTCTATCTGAAGGAAAGCGAACAGATTGAGGATTTTCTGACCTTTCTGGGCGCCACCCGCTCCGCCCTGCGGATGATGGATGTGAAGGTCATGAAGGATGTGCGCAACAAGGTTAACCGGGCCACCAACTGCGAGACGGCCAACCTGAAAAAGACTGTTTCTGCCGCCGGCAGCCAGGTGCAGGATATCCGCTATATTCTGGAGAAGCGGGGTCTTTCCTGGCTGGATGAGGATCTGCGGGAGCTGGCGTTGCTGCGAGTGGAGAACGAGGATCTCTCCCTGCGGGAGCTGGCGGGGCGGCTGTCGGTGCCCCTGTCCCGATCCGGCGTCAATCACCGTCTCCGCCGGATCGCGGAGGCTGCCCAGAAGCTGCGGGAGGAAGAGGAGCATCCGGAGGAATGACGTGCCGGAGCGGATCCGGCACGGAAGTATCGATTGCACAGGAAGGAAGATGCGAGATGTTTACGCTTGAGCAAGCCAGAGAGTATTTTCAGAACGACCGTTACGCCACCAGTGTCACCGGCATCGAGATCGATGAGATCGGCGAGGGCTACGCCCGGGTCAGCTGCAAACTGGACGAGCGGCATATGAACGCCCGGGGCGCCGTCATGGGCGGCGTCATGTTCACCATGGCCGACTTTGCCTTTGCGGTGGCCAGCAACAGCGGCGGCCGGGAGGTGGTTTCGATGCAGAACCAGATCAGCTATCTGTCCTCTCCCAAGGGACACACCCTGTACGCCGCCGCCAACTGCATCAAAAGCGGCAGAAGCACCTGCCTGTACGAGGTGGTGGTCACCGACGACACCGGACGGATGGTGGCTTTTACCACCGTCAGCGGCTTTGTGGTGGGCGAGCGGAAATAATCCGCAGCCGG
>JAQXNQ010000433.1 GCA_029098085.1 Oscillospiraceae bacterium | reverse complement strand
TTGGGGCAGCAATGCCTCCTTCTGGGGGCTGATGATCTTTTTCGGTCTGGCGCTGGTGCTGTATGAGCTGCTGCTGATTCTGCGGGAGAAGCGGCTGCTGGGCAGACGGGGGCTCTGTCTGCTGCTGACCCTGACGGCGCTGGCCGAGGGGAGCTTCAGTGGGCAGGTCTATATGCTCTCCGCCAGGGACAAGATCGACACCGCCCTCTGGCAGCAGGCCGCCGATCTGGGCGGCCGCATCGGGGGTGACGGCTTTTACCGGGTCAAGGCGGAGAAAAAGGACTTTGATGTCAACCTGCTGGGCGGCATGGGATACCCTACCTTTGCCCATTATACCTCCCTGACCCCCAAAACGACCCTGTCCGCTCTGAAAAAGCTGGGCTACTCGGCCTACTGGATGGAGGTCGGCTCCCACGGCGGCACCGCCTTGACCGATGCGCTGCTGTCGGTGAAATACCGGATCAGCCGGACTGAAGCTCCGGACGCTGTGTACCGGAACGACCGGTACAGCATCTCGCTCCTGCCGGACGCGCTGCCCTTGGGGCTGCTGACCGATGACCCGGGATGGGAGGCGCTGCCGGAGGGGCAGCGGATCGAGATCCAGCAGGCGCTGTTTGAACAGCTGCTGGGCCGGGAGGAGCAGCTATTCACTGCCTATGAGCCGGAGATTCTTTCCTGTTCCTGTGAGCAGAAAAACGGCCGGTACTATCTTCGGACGGAGGGGGAGGAGACCGCCTTCCTGACCTGGGTCATTCCGGTGGAGGGGCAGCAGACCCTCTACTTTGACTGCTTCGACCGGGTCAGTACCGCCCTGAAGGAGGCGGTCAACGACAGCTTCCAGATTGCGGTGAACGGCGTGGTGCTGGCGGACAGCTACCCCAGCCAGTCCCGGAATGGTCTGCTGGAGCTGGGCAGCTATGAGGACGAGACAGTGACCGTGACCGCCATTCTGAAAAAGGATCTGTCCTGTGCCTCCTTCGGCGTTTGGGGACTGAACCGGCAGCTGCTGCAGGACGCCCTGCAACAGGCGGAAACCGCCGGTCTGCAGCCGGACAATCGCTCGCCCCTCAGCCTGTACGCCGGCAGCTTCGACAATGCCTCCGGCGCGTCCTGGTGCTTCCTTTCCCTGCCCTGGGACGAGGGGTACCGGGTGACGGTGAACGGCAGCCGGGTGGAGCCGGTGCGCTGTCTGGACGGCTTCATGGCGGTTCCCATTGGAGAAGGGGAGAATACCATCACCATTTCCTATTTTCCCCGGGGGCTGGCTGCGGGACTGGTGCTGACGGCGGCGGGGATTCTGCTGCTGATTCTGCTGAGGAGAAAGCGCTCCGGGCTGCGGTTCCCGGGGGTGGCCGAAGCGCTCAGCAAAGCGGTCGTTTTCCTGATGCTGGGCGCGGTGCTGGTCTGCGTCTATCTGGGACCGGTGGCGCTTTGCCTGATGGGGAAATGAGGGTGTGCAGACGAAAAGCCCGGCGGAAAACCCGCCGGGCCCGTCTGCTGATCAGGCAGTCTTTAGTCTTTGCTCAGGAAGGACAGATAACTCTGCACCGGGCGACCTGCTACCAGCTGGCCGTCCTGCACGTAGCCCTCTTCCCGGCCGGTCAGCTCCTCTGTCAGCCATCCCCGCAGCCGGGCGATCCGCTCCTGCCACTGGGGGTCGGAGACGGCGTTGTGGGTCTCGCCGGGGTCGGTGTCCAGGCGGAAATACTGCTCCTCGCCGGTCTGGGAGTACCAGATGTATTTGTCCTCTTTGGTGACGATGAACTGGCTGGAGGTGCGGCCCTGACTGTGCTCACCGTGGAGATAAGCACGGTCGTTTTCTCCGCCCAGCAGGTCGACGCCCTCGATGGTGTCGGGCACCTCGCCGCCGCCCAGGGTCACCAGCGTAGGCAGCACATCCCGCAGTTCGCACAGGTCGGTGCAGACCCGGGGCTTGCCGATGAGCCGTTCGGGGCCGTAGAGGATCATGGGAATATGGGCGCTGCCCTGATAGCCGCGGCTCTTGCGCACCAGCGCATGGTCGGACAGCATCTCGCCATGGTCGGAGGTGAAAAGGATGACCGTATTGTCCATGAGCCGGTCTTCGATGAGCTTCTGGATGATCCGGCCGATCTGGTGATCCAGATGGGTGATGCAGGCGTAGTAGCCGATCTGCTGCTGGCGGACCAGCTCGGGGTCCAGCGGGCCGGTGCTGTTGTTGAAGGTGCGGCCCTGCTCCTCCAGCGCCTGGCGGTCATCCCAGTCGCCCACGACCGGCGGCTGCAGCTCCTTGTCCCGGTACAGGGCGAAATAGGACTCCGGTGCGTCGTAGGGAGCATGGGGCCGGACATAGGAGGTCATCAGGAAAAAGGGCTTGTCCGGATCCCGGCGGCGGAGAAAGTCCAGGCTCTGGTCGGTGACCCAGTTGGTGGGATGCAGCCGCTCCTCATAGATCCAGGGGCGGGATACCCAGGAGTTGCACTCCAGACCGGTGTCGGTCACATCGCAGTCGATGCCCTTTTCATTTTTGAGCCAGTGGAAGTAATCGTCCGCCCACAGCTGGTTCTCCCCCCAGGGGACGCCGGGGCCCCGGTAGTAGTGAAGATAGCCGTCATGGAGCACGATGTTGTGAAAGCCCATGGAGTTGCGCAGGGGATGGACATGCATCTTGCCCACGCACTGGGTATGGTACCCGGCCTTGCTCAGCTCTCCGGCCAGGGTATGGGGATACCGCCAGGGCACGCCGTCCGCATAGCCCACCCGGCCATGGCTTCTCTGGGAGAGACCGGTGTGCAGCGCCGCCCGGGCGGGCACGCAGCTGGGGGTGGCGGTATAGGCGTTGGGA
>JAQXNQ010000432.1 GCA_029098085.1 Oscillospiraceae bacterium | reverse complement strand
CTTCGCTTTCCGCAAGCGGAAAGCCAAAAAATCGCGAGTCCTCGACACGGCCTTCGGCCTTAGTCTGGCAGAGCCCGTGTCGCCTCGGTATGACCTTCGGTCAAACCTTCCGCAGAGCGCGAAATCCTGCTCCTCCGCGCCACATCGTATACCAACAACGTTAAAAGGGAGCACTCACGCGCAAGAACGCTTGCGTTCTTGCAGCTTTCCGCTTGCGGAAAGCGATGTAGAGCCGCAAGATTCCCCTCAGAGACCCCATGCCCGCTTCCAGCGGGCATATGTTTTGCCTTCTTTGTGCAACTTTTTCTTGCAAAATACTTTTTCGACAGCCTGAGCCGCCGCTTCCCGAAAGCGGCGGCGTTTTTTATCTCAAAGCCTCTTTCTCCCGCACTTGATTGAATCCGCTCCTTGTGGTATGATGAAGAAAGCAAAGCTTTTTCTTCACAAACACACTTTTTTCCATACAGGAGCAGCCTATGTCGCATTCTGCCGCCCGCCGTCCCCAGCCCTCCATGACCGAGGGCTCCATCTGGAAGGGCCTCACCGCCTTCGCCATTCCCATTTTCCTCGGGAATCTTTTTCAACAGCTGTACAACACCGTCGACACCCTGATTGTCGGCAACTTCATCGGTAAGGAGGCGCTGGCCGCCGTCAGCTCCTCCAACAACCTGATCTTCATGCTGGTGGGTCTGCTCAACGGCATCGCCATGGGCGCCGGCGTGGTCATCGCCAAGTTCTACGGAGCCGGAGACGAAAAGAATCTGCGACTGGCCATCCACACCGATCTGGCCGCCGGGTTGATCGCCGGACTGTTTTTGACGGTCGTGGGTGTCATCCTGTCCCCGATGATTCTGCGGTGGATGGGCACGCCGGAAGATGTGCTGCCCAGTTCGGTGGCCTATTTCCGCACCTATTTCACCGGCGCGCTGGCCGTCTGCATGTACAACGTGGCCACCGGCATTCTGCAGGCCGTGGGAGACAGCCGTCACCCGCTGTACTATCTGATCATTTCCTCGGCGGTCAATGTGGCGCTGGATCTGCTGTTTGTGGGCGTCTTCCGCTGGGGCGTCGCCTCCGCTGCAGCGGCAACAGTCATTTCTCAGGGGCTGTCGGCGGCCCTCTGCCTGATCCGTCTGATCCGGTCGGACACGGTTTACCGGGTGAATCTGCGCAGCCTGACCCTGCATCCGGGAATGCTCGGGCAAATCATCCGCTTCGGCCTGCCCTCCGGCCTGCAGAACTCCATCATCGGCTTTGCCAATGTCATCGTCCAGTCCAATATCAACGCTTTCGGCGCCAACGCCATGGCGGGCTGCGGCTCCTACAGCAAGATTGAGGGCTTCGCCTTCCTGCCGGTGACCTGCTTTTCCATGGGCCTTGCCACCTATGTCAGCCAGAATCTGGGGGCCAAAAAGCACGACCGGGTTCGGAAAGGCGCCCGGTTCGGCATCCTTTGCTCCACCATTCTGGCCGAGATCATCGGTGTGCTGATCTTCACCCTGTCGCCGGTGCTGATCGCCCTGTTCAACAGCGACCCGGAGGTGGTGGCCTTCGGCGTGCAGCAGGCCCGGACCGAGGCCCTGTTTTACTGTCTGCTGGCTCTTTCCCACTGCATGGCGGGCATCTTCCGGGGCGCCGGAAAGGCCTCGGTGCCCATGCTGGTCATGCTGGCCTGCTGGTGCGTGATCCGGGTCACCTACATTACCCTGACCGTGCAGCTGATCCCCAACATTCTGGTGGTTTTCTCCGCCTATCCCCTGACCTGGAGTCTCAGCTCCATCATCTTCCTCATCTACTATTTCAAAGCAGACTGGATCCATACCTTTGACCGTCTGGATGCCGGGCAAAAGGTCTGAGCGCCCGCGTATATATCCTCAGGAGGTCTTCCCATGACAAGCAAAGAAATCATCCGCCGCGTGATCGAATACCGCGACCCGCCCCGCATCGGCTTCGACTTCAATCCGCCCCATGAAAAGGACATTCTCTGGGTGAGCGCCGCAAGGCTGGCGGTTCGTCCCGCCCTTCAGCCCTATCTGGAGTGGGGTGGGTACCCCGAGCTGCTGGCGCAGGTGCCGGGCTTTCACGGGCAGGTGCGCTATGACCTGTTCGGCAACATCTGCGGCCGGCTCAACGGCATCACCAAGGGTGAGTGCGTCAAGGGCGCCCTGGAGGAAGACTGGGCGCTGCTGGACGACTATCAGCTGCCCGAGCTGGATCTTTCCTGGTACGATGAGCTGAAGACCCGGGATCTGATCCACAGCGACAAATTCGTGCTGGGCTCCCTGCCACTTTCGGTCTTTTCCACCCTGCGGGACGCCCGGCTCATGGACAACGCCCTGGCCGACACCCTGCTGGAGGAGGACAATGTCCGCCGCTTCCTGCAGCTGGTCGCCGAAAGAATTCTGGAGATCATCGACCGGTGCGCTCCGCTGGGCCTGGACGGCATCATCGTCTATGACGACTGGGGCATGCAGCACTCCACCTTCATCAGTCCCGCCTCCTTCCGTAAGCTGTTCAAGCCGGTCTATCAAAAAATGGCAGAGACGCTCCACGCTCATGACATGAAGCTCTTTGTCCACTCCTGCGGCCTGGTCTACCCCTTCATGGAGGACTTCATCGACGCCGGCGCGGATGTGATGCAGTTTGACCAGCCGGAGCTGTCCGGCAGCGAGGTGCTGGCCGGGGATTTCGGCGGACGGATCGCTTTCCACTGTCCGGTGGACATTCAGAAGATCATGGCCACCGGTGACCGGAAGAAAATCGAGCAGGGCGCTGCTCATATGGTCGAGGCCTTCCGGAGCCTTGGCGGCGGCCTGATCGCCAAGGACTACCCCACCTGGCACGATATTGATGTGCAGGAGGAGTGGGCCGACTGGGCGCGGAACGTGCTGCTGGAGCGTGCGGCGCTGAAATAAACGCCTGGCATTGCTTCTGCACAACAAAAGCCCTGCAGCTTTACGCGCCGCAGGGCCGGATTCATCTGAAAGGAGCGGGACACGGGTTCCGCTCCTTTTCTGCTATGTTACAGATTTTCGTTGATGGCCGCCAGCTTGTCCGCGGGCCATTCGGTGACGGTTTCACTGTCGTTTAAGAAAGCCCCATCGTAGTTACCGTCCATCATGCTGCCATAGAGCCACAAAAGATAGGTTGCTCTGCCTTCGGGCGTGGAAACATCACCGTTGAAGTCCATCGCATCCACGGAAATGGAATCCATGACCGTTTTTCCGTCGCTGCTGACATAAAGCTGATACCGCTCCGCCAGCGAGCCCTGCTGCGCTTCCTCATTGTACCACCACGCAACGTCAGCAGAAATGTTGACGAGATAGCAGTCCATCTTTTCACCTTCAAAATCCCCGATTTCATAGTGGATCACAGAGGTTACCTCGGGCGCTTTGGGAGCGCTTCCCATGAAGCTTTCAGCCAGCTCCTGCCGCTCTGCAAAGGTCTCCGATTCCACCTGCGTGCGCACCGCGTCCGCAATCATCTGCTCCGGCGTCACACCGCTCTTCCCGCCGCAGGCGCAAAGAGAAAACATCATCATAACAGCCAGAAACAAGCATAAAACTCTTTTCATCCGCTTTTACCTCCGCCAAAATTCTTACAGGCCATCTGCCTGATTGTTTATTATAACATCTTCCATTATGGAAATCAATAAGCCGTCTGCATAAAGCTGCGGATTTTCTTCTGCCCCGTCTCCAATTGCCCGGGGAATTTTCCGCTGGCACGTTTGGCGGAAAAGAAGAATCTTCTGAACGCCATTGCAAGTATTTTTCCAAGAACGTCGGGCTATACCTATGCCAAAGAAAAAGAACTCCGGTTTTTACCGAAGTCCTTTGGTGGAGATGATCGAGATCGAACCAACTGTCTCTTGTATGCCATTGCAAGCATTTTTCCAAGAGTGTCGGGCTATACCAAAAGGAAAAGGACTCCGGTTTCTACCGAAGTCCTTTGGTGGAGATGATCGGGATCGAACCGACTACCTCTTGAATGCCATTCAAGCGCTCTCCCAAGTGAGCTACACCCCCGACGAGTATTTATTATACCACAACCTCTTCCAAAATGCAACCCCTTTTTTCAAAAAAGCTGAAAAAACATGCGCCCAGCGCATCCACCGCTATCGCCAGCAGCAAACCGGCTCCCACATCGCCCGGCCAGTGCACGCCGGACAGAATCCGGCTCGCCCCCACCATTGCCGCCAGCACCAGCAGCACGGCTCCCGCCGCCGTGGAAATATGAAGAAAAGCCAGGGCGATGACAAAGGCGCTGACCGTGTGGTTGCTGGGACAGGAACGGCCTTTCTTGTCCCGGGAAATGAGCGGCTGAAAGCCGTATACCTCATAGGGCCGGGGACGATCGATCAAGCGGCGCAGCAGCATGCAGCATCCCAGAGCCGCCGCCGGCACCAGCAGAAACCGCCAGAGCCGTTCGTCCCGCCTCAGAAGCAGCCAAGCTCCTCCGCCGGCATAAACCACCATGAACAGCACCGGCAGGCCCTTGGTCAGCAGCCGGGCGCATCTGCAGCGAACCGGATTGGCCCGCAGCCAGCAAAGCAGCTTCTCATACCGAGCCGCTGTCACAGAAGCACCTCCCGGCAGTCCGGATCAATAACCTGCAGCAGTTTCTCCAACCTGCGGATCTCATAGGTTGGCCGCAGCTCTCCGGCGTCCTGTCCGTCGGGATTGTACCAGCAGGTGTCCAGCCCTGCATTCACGCCGCCCCGGATGTCCGAGGTCAGGGAATCCCCCACCGCCAGGATGCGGGAGCCGTCACAGGGTTGAATATGCGTCATGATATACTGATAGTATTCAATCTGTGGCTTGGGCGCTCCCACATCCTCCGAAACAAAGACGTCGGCGAAGTACGGCCGGATCGGAGATTTGGCCAGACGGCGGTGCTGCACAAAGGAAATGCCGTTGGTGGTCAGGTACAGGGTGCAGCCCATCCGAACCAGCGCGGCGCAGAGCTGCTCCGCATGGGGCAGCAGATAGGACGCCTCGGCCAGATACATCGGATACCGCTCACTGGCCAGCCCACCGTCCGCCGCCGCGCCCAGCTGTTCAAACAGCCGTACAAAGCGGGCCTTCTGCAGAAAGGGCTTGGTCACCTTCCCCTGCTCAAATTCCTTCCAGAGGCCGTCGTTGATGCGGGAATAAAGCCGCTCCACCTCCGGGCTGCAGGGAACGCCGCACTCCTCCAGCGTCAGCCGCAGGGCCTCCGCCTCGGAGCGGTGAAAGTCGAACAGCGTCTCGTCCGCGTCCATGAGCAGCGCGTCATACCGGCGCATGGTTACTCCTCCCCGTCGCTGACCAGCTTCTCACAGATCAGCCAGTTTCCGTCGTTATCCTGACAGAGCATCTGTCCGTCCTCTTCCAGACGGAACACCATGGTGCCGCTGCCAAAATTGCAGGTGCCGTTTTCGGTGGGCAGCGTCTGCTGGTCGCCGATCACCCGGGCCTGCAGCTCCTGTGCCTCGCCGTCAGAGGCTTCGGTCTGCTCGGAGGTCAGCATGTAAAAGCTGTCCTCGTACCGCAGCAGGGGCGGATAAAGGATCTCCGCGCTGCTGCCGGAGGTAGAGAGGGCCGAGATGCCGGTCCAGGCCATGCCGATCACCATCAGTACCGCCATGGTGATGCTGATGACGCGGGTCATGGTTCTGCGGGTTGATTGTTTCATATCTTTCAGAATCCTTTCCGTTTACGCGATATGTTTTATTATAAACCCTTTTCCGCCGGAAAGCAATTTCCCCAATGTGAACAAACCAAAAAGCCCACCCCGTTTCCGGAATGGGCTTTTCCTATATGCCGAATCAGACCAGCTCGATGATGGCCATCTCAGCGGCGTCGCCGCGGCGGGGGCCAATCTTGATGATCTTGGTGTAGCCGCCGTTCTTGTCCGCGTACTTGGGCGCGATCTCGTCGAACAGCTTCTTCGCCACATCTTCTTTGGTCACATAAGCCAGAACCTGACGCTTGGCGTGCAGGGTGTTGTCCTTGCCGAGGGTGATCATCTTCTCAGCCATGGCACGAACTTCTTTTGCTCTGGTCACTGTGGTCTCGATCCTGCCATTTTCCAGCAGGAAGGTCACCATTGCTCTGAGCATTGCTTTTCTATGGTCAGAGGTTCTGCCAAGTTTTCTGCTACCGGGCATCGAAATTCACTCCTTACCTTGAGATTTATTCGTCGTCGGGGGTCAGGCTGAAGCCGAGGGCATCCAGCTTCGCCATGACCTCTTCAAGCGATTTTCTGCCGAGGTTTCTGACTTTCATCATCTCTTCCTCGGACTTGCTGATCAAATCTTCCACCGTGTTGATACCGGCGCGCTTCAGACAGTTGAAGGAACGAACAGACAAGTCAAGCTCCTCAATGGTCATCTCCAGGACTTTTTCCTTGCCCTTGTCGTCCTTGTCGACCATGATTTCGTTCACATAAACTTCGTCCGACAAATCTACAAACAGATTAAGATGCTCTGTGAGAACCTTGGCTCCAAGAGAAACTGCTTCCTTGGCCGAGATGGTTCCATCTGTCCAGACTTCAAGAGTCAGTTTGTCGTAGTCGGTAATCTGTCCCACACGGGTGTTTTCGACCGTATAGTTCACCTTGAGCACAGGGGTGTAGATGCTGTCCACGGGGATGGCGCCGATGACATTGGCGATCTTCTGCTTGTTGCGCTCGCTGGGCACATAGCCACGGCCCTTGTCAATGACGATTTCCATGTACAGCTTGGCGCCCGCGCCCAGAGTCGCGATGTGCATCCCGGGATCCAGGATCTCCACCTCGGAGTCGACCTTGATGTCACCGGCGGTGACTTCGCATTCGCCTTCGGCTTCGATACGGATGGTCTTGGGAGCTTCACCATGAATCTTGGCGATCAGGCCCTTCATGTTCAGGACGATCTCAGTGACATCCTCCTTCACACCGGGAATGGTCGAAAACTCATGCTGAACGCCGTCGATCTTGATTGATGTGACTGCTACGCCGGGAAGTGAAGAGAGCAGCACGCGTCTGAGACTGTTGCCCAGCGTTGTGCCATAACCGCGTTCGAGGGGCTCCAATACAAACCGTCCGTAGGTACCATCGGATTTTATCTCGGCCGTTTCAATGACGGGCCGTTCAATCTCAATCATTCATAACCCTCCTAGGCAGTAAAATCGTTACAGTCAAGGCGCAGAGCGCCCGGACTGCAGCTGTCGCACTCCCTTGCTGAACCATCAACCATTACTTGGAGTACAGCTCGACGATCAGGTGTTCCTGGACATCCAGGTCAATGTCGTCGCGGTTGGGCAGGCGGAGGACTTTGGCGGTATAGGTCTCTCTGTTCATATCCAGCCAGATGGGAACAGGTCTGGAACCGCAGGCCTCGTCGATCGCCTTGAATTTCTCGCTCTGGCGGCTGCCTTCGCTGAGGGTGATCACGTCGCCTTCCTTGACAATCAGGGAGGGGATGTTGACCTTGGCGCCATTGAGCTTGAAGTGGTTATGACGAACCAGCTGACGGGCTTCAGCTCTGGAGTTGGCCATGCCCATTCTGTACACCACATTGTCCAGACGGCATTCCAGAATTCTCAGCAGGTTCTCACCGGTCATGCCGGGCTTTCTCTCGGCCAGCTCAAAATAATGATGGAACTGGCTCTCCAGCACGCCGTAGTAGCGCTTCGCGGTCTGCTTGGCTCTCAGCTGCATGCCGTATTCAGAAACTTTCTTGCGGTTCTGGCCGTGCTGGCCGGGAGCATAGCCTCTCGCGACGAAGGGGCAGTGCTCGGAATAGCATTTAGCGCCCTTGAGGAACAGCTTCTGTCCTTCGCGGCGGCACATTCTGCATACCGCACCGGTATATCTTGCCATTTGATTGCACCTCCTAAAACTTATACGCGTCTTCTCTTGGGGGGACGGCAGCCGTTGTGGGGGATCGGCGTCACGTCTTTGATCATCCGCACTTCCAGACCGGCAGCCTGCAGCGCTCTGATGGCAGCCTCACGTCCGGAACCGGGGCCCTTGACATAGACCTCAACGGTCTTCAGGCCATGCTCCATAGCGGCTTTGGCGGCAGTCTCAGCAGCAGTCTGAGCGGCGAAGGGAGTGGATTTCTTGGAACCCTTGAAGCCCATCTCGCCAGCGCTGGCCCAGGAAATGGCGTTGCCCTGGGTGTCGGTGATGGTGACGATGGTGTTATTGAAGGTGGACTGGATATGAACGGCACCACGCTCGATGTTTTTACGTTCGCGGCGTCTGCGAACATTGGTTTTCTTAGCAGTAACCTTTGCCATGTTTCAGTATCCCTCCCTGGGTTATTTCTTCTTGTTGGCGATGGTCTTCTTCGGGCCCTTGCGGGTACGGGCATTGGTCTTGGTTCTCTGGCCTCTGACAGGCAGGCCCTTTCTGTGCCGAACGCCGCGGTAGCAGCCGATTTCAACCAGTCTCTTGATGTTCAGGGCCACGTCTCTTCTCAGGTCGCCCTCAACCACATAGTGTTTGTCGATATATTCACGCAGCTTGGTGGCGTCATCCTCGGTCAGGTCCTTGACTCTGATGTCGGGATCGATGCCGGTAGCGGCAAGAATATCGTTCGCGGATTTGCGGCCGATGCCATAGACATAGGTCAGGCCGATTTCGATTCGCTTTTCTCTGGGTAAATCAACACCAGCGATACGAGCCATTAACTTGCACCTCCAAATGCGGAGCGTCGTCGCGGTCCGCAATGTTCAAAAGTTTTGTTGTCGCTTTCATCTTCCGTTGGGGAGTGCCCCGCCGGATCAACCCTGACGCTGCTTGTGCTTGGGGTTGTCGCAGATGATCATTACTTTGCCTTTGCGCTTGATAACCTTGCACTTCTCGCACATGGGTTTCACCGAAGGTCTTACTTTCATCTGAAATACCTCCTCGTGTTGTTGCTATTTGGAACGCCAGGTGATGCGTCCCTTGGTCAAATCGTACGGCGACATTTCGACAGTCACCTTATCGCCGGGCAGAATCCGGATGAAGTTCATCCGCAGCTTGCCGGAAATATGAGCCATAATGGTGTGTCCGTTGGGAAGTTCCACCTTGAAGGTGGCATTGGGAAGAGCGTCAACGACGACTGCACCCTCGATCTCAATCACGTCATCTTTTGCCAAGAGAATCCCTCCTCTGCAAGGCTGCCGCACCGTCCGGGCCGAAGTTCATCGGCCAGAGCGCCGCCCTGAGCTTCTTGTCAGTGGTTATGCTTTCCATGTCCAGCACGGTTCCCGTAGGGGAAAGGTGCTTTGGATTTTTCTTCTTCGGTTTTTCCAGTAATCTTGACCGGCCGTTGGCAATATATGCATAGCCGCCTTCCAGTTTCGTTACGGCGAAGAAGCCTCTGTCATGGCCGCTTCTGTTCTCCACTACCATGCCTGGTTTCAATTCCATACCGCTCCTTATTTCCTTTTGGTCAGAATCTGAGGGCCGTTGGATGTGATGGCAATGGTGTGTTCAAAGTGGGCCGCAGCCGCACCCGTCACGGTTTTAGTGGTCCAGCCGTCGGGCATGACCCGAACGCCGTCCCCCTTCAGAGTGATCATCGGCTCAATGGCGATGGTCATTCCCTCCACCAGGCGGGGCCCGTGGCCTGCTCTGCCGAAGTTCGGCACCTCGGGATCCTCATGCAGCGCCTTGCCGACGCCGTGGCCGACAAACTTGCGGACGATCCCGTAGCCAAATTGGGACACATGGGTTTCAATGGCATGGGAGATATCGCCGATGCGGTTTCCCACCACCGCCTGTTCAATGCCTTTGTAAAGGGCCGCTTCGGTTTCCTGAAGCAGCTTCTTGTTCTCCTCGGAGGTATCGCCCACAATGAAGGTGTAGGCGTTGTCTCCGTGGAACCCGTCGCAGTAAGCGCCGACGTCAATGCTGACGATGTCGCCGTGCACCAGCCGGTACCCATCGGGGATGCCGTGGATAACCACATCGTTCACCGAGATGCAGGCCGATGCAGGGAAGCCGTACAGCCCCAGGAAAGAGGGCTTGGCGCCGCATCTGACGATGTAATCGTGCATGGCCTTGTCGATTTCCTTCGTGGTAATGCCCGGGCGGATCAGCTCCTCCGCCACATTGAGGGCGTCGGCGGAGATCCTGCAGGGTCTGAGCATAGCGTGCAGCTCGGACTGGGTTTTCAAAACGATCATGGAACTTATGCCTCCAGCGCTTTCAGAGTCAGGGCGGTGGTGTCCGCCACTTCCTCCTGGCCCTCCACCACGACCAGCTTGCCGGTCCTGTGGTAGTAGTCCTTCAGCGGCTCGGTCTGATCATGATAGACCTGCAAACGCTCTTTGATGGTGTCAGGATGATCGTCCTTGCGCTGAACGGTTTTGCCGCCGCACTTGTCGCAGACGCCCTCGACCTTGGAGGGTTTGTAATCCAAATGATAGGAAGCGCCGCAGCTCTCGCAGACTCTCCTGCCGGACAGACGCTGCATGATCTTCTCGTCGGCGACCTCCAGGTCGACCACCTTGTCGATCACAACGCCCATTTTGTCCAGCGCTTCAGCCTGGGGCACCGTTCTGGGGAAGCCGTCCAGGATGAAGCCGTTCTGGCAGTCGTCTGCCGAAAGCCGTTCTTTCAGGATGTTGATGACAATCTCGTCGGGGACCAGCTTGCCGCCATCCATATAGGTCTTGGCCTCCATTCCCAGAGCAGTGCCGTTTTTAATGGCCTCTCTGAGAATGTTGCCGGTGGAAATCGCGGGAATGTTCAGTGTACTGCAGATCACTTCGGCCTGTGTGCCTTTGCCTGCGCCGGGGGCGCCCAATAAAATCAGATTCATATGAGTCCCTTCCTTTCTGAAAATGGCGATTTCCGTTGATTATTCCAGGAATCCCTTGTGATGACGCATGGTCAGCTGAGATTCCAGAGTCCGCATGGTCTCCAGCGCAACGCCGACGATAATCAGGATGGAGGTACCACCCAGAGAAACGTTAGCCTTGGTCAGAGCGGAGAAGATGATGGGGAACACAGCGATCAGGCCCAGGAAAAGCGCGCCCAGCAGGGTGATCTTGGAAATCACCTTGGTCAGGAAGTCCACAGTGGGCTTGCCGGGACGGATACCGGGGATGGCGCCGTTGTTCTTGCGCAGTCCGTTGGCGATCTCAACCGGGTTATACTGCACGGCAGTATAGAAGTAGTTGAAGCCGAGGATCAGCAGGAAGTACAGAATGCCATAGAAGGGGTTGTCATACCGGAACAGCTTGAAGAAGCCCTCCCAGAAGCCGCCCGTCTTCACCTTGATGAAGGTTCCCAGCATGTTGGGAAGCTGCATAAAGGACATGGCAAAGATGATGGGCATGACGCCGGTCATGTTGACCTTGATCGGAATGTGGGTGTTCTGGCCGCCGTACATCTTCCGGCCGACCACTCTCTTGGCGTAGGTGACGGGAATCCGTCTCTCCGCATTGGTCATGAAGACGATGAAAGCGATCATGGCGGCAAAGATGATGATGATGGCGGGAACCAGGAAGTAGTACTTCGCTTCGCTGCTGCCCATCTGCCACCAGGCGATCAGGGTCTGGAACGCATCGGGGCCGCGGGACAGGATACCGGCGAACAGGATGATGGAGATGCCGTTGCCGATGCCCTTTTCGGTGATCTTGTCACCCAGCCAGACAACCACGCAGGTGCCGGCCGTGAAGCAGCCGATGATCACGATGGCGGAGAACACGCCGGAGAAGCCGGTGGTGTACTCCAGGATGCCGCCGTTGTTCCGGAGAACGAAGTAGAACGCCGTGGCCTGCACCAGCGCCAGACCCAGGGTTGTGTACCGGGTGATGGCGTTGAGCTTTTTGCGGCCCTCGCCGCCTTCCTTCGCCAAGCGCTCCAGAGGAGGCAGGGCGATGGTCAGCAGCTGGATGATGATCGAGGCGTTGATATACGGCGTGATGGACATGGCAAAGATCGTAGCCTTTTCCAGAGCGCCGCCGGTCATGATGTTCAGGTAGCTGAGGAAGTCCGCGCCGCCGCCCACCATACTCTGCAGAGCAGAGGGATCCAGGAAGGGAACGGTCAGGGCGGAGCCGAGCCGATAGATAATCAGAATGATGAGGGTGTAAATGATCCTTTTGCGAAGATCTTCCTGTTTGAAAATATTTCTCCAGGTCTGAAACACCTTACATCACCTCGGCCTTTCCTCCTGCTGCTTCGATCTTTTCGGTGGCAGACTTGGAGAAAGCAGCCGCTTTCACAGTGAACTTCTTGGTCAGTTCACCATCGCCCAGGACTTTGATACCGGCGTACTGGTTGTTCACCAGGCCGCACTGAATCATGGCTTCGGTATCGATAACCGCGCCGTCCTCGAATTTCTTCTCAAGATCGGACAGGTTGACAATCGCATACTTGGTGGCGAAGTTGTAGTTGTTGAAGCCTCTCTTGGGAAGGCGTCTGTACAGAGGCATCTGGCCGCCCTCGAAGCCGGGTCTTACACCGCCGCCGGAACGGGCGTTCTGGCCCTTATGGCCCTTGCCTGCTGTTTTGCCGTTGCCGGAGCCGTGGCCTCTGCCAACGCGGAAATGCTCTTTGGTGGAGCCGGGAGCCGGCGCTAATTCATGCAGTTTCATGGTAATCGCACCTCCTTGATTAGTTCTCGGTAACCTCGACGAGGTGAGAAATCTTAAACACCTTGCCTCTGGTGGCTTCGTTATCGGGCTGAACCGAAACGTCGCCGACCTTTCTCAAGCCAAGAGAAGCGGCAATGGCAATCTGG
>JAQXNQ010000431.1 GCA_029098085.1 Oscillospiraceae bacterium | reverse complement strand
TCATCAAAAAGGGCCGCAAGGTCTTCCACAAGGCCGTCAAAGCCTGAAAAAACAGAAAGGAAGCATGACCATGGACATCAAAGCGAAAATCGAAGAGCTGGTCGAAAAGATCAAAAACGACAAGACCCTGCTGAAGGACTTCCAGGAGAACCCCGGAAAGGCAGTGGAGAAGCTCATCGGCATCGACCTGCCCGAAGATCAGATCAATGCGGTGGTCAACGGTATAAAAGCCAAGCTGACCGCTGACAAGGCGGCCGACCTGCTGGGCGGTCTCGGCGGACTGTTCAAGAAATAAGCTGAAAGCAGGAAAAAGAGGGACAGCACCTGGCTGCCCCTCTCAGCGTATCGATAAAGGAAATATCTATCGACAGATTGCACAAATAAAGTTCCATCGCTTTCGCTCGCGCGAAAGCTGAGAGAAGTCCTTATGGCCTTCTCTCGGGCTGGTATCACCTATCGACCTTTGCCGAGGATTATGGGTCAAGGGGCTTGCTCCTTGCGGGTCCAGGGCAGAGCACGGTCGCGGCCCGCAGGCCGCGAAATCCTGCTCTTCCGCGCCCGGCGCGGACAATAAAGAATAAAAAAGCGCGGCCCGCAGGCCGCAAGATACTAACTAGACAAAGCCATGCCCGCTTCCAGCGGGCATACACGTTACCTCTTTTGTGCAATTTTTTCTTGCAAACCACTTTTTCGACAGACTGAGAGGGACAGCACCTGGCTGTCCCTCTCTTTTTGCGCCTTTTTCAGAAAAATGCCGGTTTACTCATGCAATCAACGAAACTGCTGAGAAATCATCCGCCGTATTCCGCCGTCCAGACCCGGCACTTGTAGCTGGCTCTGCCGGGGATGGGAATGTCCCGGAAGGTGAAGCCCGCCTCTCCGGGTGTGAACACCCGGATGGCATAGGAGGTCCAGGGCAGGAATCCGGCATCCGGCACCATCGAGATCACCGTGCCGTCGGAGTAATTGCCGATGGCCTTGGTGTCCGGCCGGGAGATCAGCTCTGCGCCGGGATAGTCCTCGGAGAAGGTGCGGGTGTCGGTGTCGAACTGCAAAACGGCACGGTGGTTGGTCAGCCAGAGCTTTTTGCCGCCGCTGCCCAGTACCGGCTGCAGGTCGTGCCCCCAGCGGTCTTCGATGGTGTACACCGCTTCGACGGTATAGCGAATGCCGCCTTCGGCACGCTCCACCTTCAGAAGCTGCAGATCGGTGTCGCCCCATGCCCAGAGACGATCCAGATGGGGATCGTACAGCAGCCCGTGAAAATCGTGGGGCCCCAGACAGGCTTGCATATTGGAGGGCTCCGGGCTGCGCAGATCGAAGAAATGCAGCTCCATGCCGGTGGTGGCGCCCACGGCGACGATGCCGTCCGGCAGCAGCTCGATGGAGTGGGGATTGCTGGCGCCCTCATGGGTCGACCAGAGCACCTCTTTGGTTTCGATGTCGACGATGCAGGCGTAGTCGGCGTCACAGGCGGCTGCCAGCACCTCCCGGCCGTCCAGCCTCCGCAGCCGGATGTCCTGGAACTTGTTTTTCCACGGGGCGTGGAACGACCAGACCTCGCTCCCTTCGTCAAAGGTGTCGGCGTCCAGATCGTAGACCCGGACGGAGGTGGTCTCCTGGTCGGCGATGGCGACCCATTTTCTGGTTTTGCTGTGATTCATGGATTCTTCCTTCTTTCAGGGCGGAAAACCGCCGGAATAAATAGTGTATGGACGGAAGGACTGCGGGCTGCGGCCCGGGGAAGGAGCTGGCAGACGATCCTGTCTGTGTTTTACGGCATCTGAACACTCCCCAGCAGCACCCGAAGGCCGATCTGCAGGCCCTCTCGCAGGCTGCTCCGGAGGATGTACTCTTCCCTCGTGTGGGCCCCCGCGCCGGAGACCGCGCCGATGGTCACGGCGGGAATGCCCAGCGAGAGGGGAATGTTGCTGTCGGTGGAGCCGGAGCTTTCCGACGGACGCATTCCGGTGACGGCCTCCTCCGCATCCGCGGCCCGGTCGATGAGGGCCCGGTGGGCGGCGGGATCCACATCGCCGCCGCAGGGACGATTGCCCACCTCCTCCACCGAAACGGTGACGCCGGTGGCCCGAAAGGCCTCTGCCATGGCCTGGAAGGCCCGCTCCATGAACAGCAGTCCCTCCCGCTCGTCCGAGCGGTATTCGTACAGCATTTCGGCCTGCTGGGCGATGGTGTTGACCGAGGTGCCGCCCGAGATGGTGCCCACGTTGTAAGTGGTGCGGCCGATGGCCGGGGGCTTGATGGTGTAGAGGGCGTCGATCATCGATGCCAGCACCCGGATGGCGTTTCGGTTGCCGAAGGCGCCGTAGGAGTGTCCTCCCTCGGTGCGCACCTCCACCCGGTACCGCACCGAGCCCACCGCCTTGGTGCAGATGCTGCCCATATTGCCGTCCAGGGAGATGAATTCCTTCACCCGGCTGCCGTAGGTTTCCATGATTTTGCGGCAGCCCTTGAGGTTTCCGAGTCCTTCCTCGCCGCTGTTGCAGACGATCAGCAGCCCTTTGCCCAGCCCCTGCTCCAGCAGGAATTTTGTGCTCATCAGCAGTACCGCCAGATTGGCGGCGTCGTCTCCGGCGCCGGGACAGCAGAGCCGGTCCCCGTCGATGTGAACCGGCAGGGGAGCGGTGTCCGGAAAGACCAGATCGGTGTGGGCCATGACCACCGTCAGCGGCCCGCCGTCATCGCCGATGGGGCAAACCACGTTGAGGGCGTCGTCGATGAAGGCCCCGCCGCCGGCGGCTCTCAGCCAGTCCCGGCAGAAAACGGCCCGTTTTTCCTCCTGTCCCGACGGGGCAGGGATGACGCAGAGGTCGAGCAGCAGCTGTTCCAGCTCCTTCAGATGGGAGGCGGCCCAGGCCTGTGCGTCTTTGCTCAGCGGATACATGTCAGATTCCTCCTGTCTGGTTTTGGTCTGAAGGTCCGGCCGCGGTTTCATGTTCTGCCGGCCTTGCGGTCAGCAGTCAGCGGCCGTTCACTTTTTCCTGCTGGTTTTCTGACCCGTCCTGTGCTATAATAACATCAAGAATATCTGAAAAGGTGATGCGATGAATCTGCTGGTGACCCTCAACGCCGGATACCTGCATCAGCTGCGGGTACTGCTGGCCTCCATTCTGGCGGCGGATCCGTCCGGCTGCTTTACGGTTTATCTCTGTCACTCCTCCCTGACGGAGGAGCAGCTGCGGTCTGCGGCTGAGGGCTTTGATCCCGACCGGCTGCAGATCGTCTCCGTTCCGGTGTCCCGGGACTTTCTGAAGGACGCTCCGGTCACCGACCGGTATCCCACCGAGATGTACTACCGCATCTTTGCCGCCCGGCTGCTGCCGGACACGCTGGACCGGGTGCTGTATCTGGATCCCGACATTGTGGTGCTGCAGCCCCTGAAGAAGCTGTTTGAGCTGCCCATGGGAGACGCCCTGTTTGCGGCGGCCAGCCATGTCCGCCGTTCGCTGCAGCGGCTGAATCAGCTGCGGCTGGACATGGAGCCGGATGGCCTTTACATCAATTCCGGCGTCATGGTCATGAACCTTGCGCAGCTGCGCCGGGAGCAGGACGAGCAGGCGGTCTTCTCCTATCTGGAGGCGCATCAGAACCGCCTGATGCTGCCGGATCAGGACGTGATCAGCGGCCTGTACGGCGACCGGATCCTGCCGCTGGATCCCTGGCGCTGGAACATGACTGAGCGGCTCTTTGCCGCCGAGCCCCGGGGCAGCGTCCGGGCCAGCCTGGACTGGGTGCGGCAGAACAGCGCGGTGATTCATTACTGCGGCCGCAACAAGCCCTGGAAGGAGCACTATCTGGGCAGTTTCGACGTCTTCTACCGGGAGGCGGAAGCTCTGCTGCCCGGATGACCTCCGGAGAGCATCTGTCAAAGCGATTCTGTACAGACCGTCAGAGCCGCCGAAAGCCCACGGGAGCCTTCGGCGGCTTGTTTTATGCCTTCCGGTCGGTGAGGGCGATGACGCTGAACAGCTCCTCCCGGGTTCTGTCCCGGATCAGCAGCCTGCAGCGCCCACCCGCCGAAACGGTATCCGGGCGGACACCGGGCTGTCCCGGCAGCTGGATGGTGTTGATCTGGCAGGTGAAGAGCACCCGGCCCGCTGCGTCCAGGCAGTCGGCCCAGTCGCCCAGCCGCACCTCGCCTTCGGACAGAATGCCTTCCAGGGCGGTGCCGCCGTCGTCCCGCAGGTCAAACCGTTCCTGCACAATAAAGTGGAAGGCGGCGGAGGATGCCGCCGGGGGCTTTTTGCTGTGGAAGATTTTCATTTGCGCTCCCTCCTATAAGGTAAAATCCAGCAGCTTCAGGATCCGCATGACCGTCAGCCGGGAGCGGACATAGGGCGACAGAGCCGCCGACAGGGGAATCAGGTCCTCGGTCAGGCCGATCTCCTCCATGGAAACCGGCGCGCCCGCCTGCCGGAGCAGCGAAACGATCTGCTCCTCATCGGGTACCTGCCGCAGAATGCCGGACAGCTCGGGCAGACGCTGCAGCAGGGCTTTCCGGTCGACCGCGTCCAGCGGATCGGGGGTGTTTTCCTCCAGAATCTGCCGGTGGACATCGGGGGCGGTGAACCGGTCCAGCAGCGCCGCTTCGGGGCCGCTGTAGCCGGACAGACCGCAGCCGCCCGCGTCGATCCGATCCGCCAGCCGGTGATAGATGCCGGCAGCCAGCCGCAGGCCCACGCCCACCTTTTCGCCGTGGAGAGCGTCGGTGTGGGGATTGATGGCTTCCATCTCCCACAGATGGGAGAAATGATGCTCAGCGCCCGAAGCGGGGCGGGAGTTGCCGATCATCTGCATGGCCAGTCCCGACAGCAGCAGCCCATACATCAGCTGCTCGCAGGCTTCGGCTTCTCCGGCCCGGATGCCGGGAAGACTTTCACAGACCAGTCCGATGGCGGACAGCTCCATCTCGCACAGCCGCTTACAGAGGTACTCGCCGGTCAGCAGATGAGCGGCCTTCCAGTCGGCCAGAGCGGTGTACTTGCCCAGCAGATCGGCAAAGCCCGAGGCGGACAGCCGCAGCGGCACCCTGGAGAAGATGTCGGTGTCAGCGAAGACAGCGATGGGCGCCCGGGCGGGGAAGGTCTTTTTATAGCCGTACCAGGTCATGGCGGCCACGGTGGAGACAAACCCGTCCACACTGGGGGCGGTGGGTACCGAGACAAAGGGGATGTCCCGCTTGTGGGCGGTGAAGCGGGTCAGGTCGTGGATGGTGCCGGAGCCCACGGCCAGCAGCAGGTCGGCACTTCCCAGCTGCTCTTCGATCAGGGCGGTGGCCCGCTCGTCGGCGTGCAGCCCCTCCGGGTCGAGGCAGAGGACGGGAATGCCGGGGAAGAGGGCTTCCACCGTCTGTCCGGCGGCTTTGTATGTATTCCGGTCGCAGATCAGGGCGGGGGCGTGAAAGCCCTTTTCCCTGACCCATCCGGGAAGGGCACGGACGGCGCCCGGCTGGATCAGAATCTCCTCCACCGAGATCCGGTGGGGGCGGCCGCAGCTGCAGGGTTGTTTTAGCTGGTTCAGGTCAAGTTTCATGGGGTTACATCCTTTCCGGCGGACAGCTTCCGCCGATGATGAAAACATTATAGCACAAATTTGCGGAAAGAGAACAAGTTTTTTGTAAAAATTTCCTTTTTGCCTGTCAATTTTTTCCCGGGTATGGTATAATCAAGGCGGGAATCAACGGCTGAGGGCTCCTTTGCCCGAAGCCTTGCCGAAAGGAGCCCTGTTATGCTGGATATTTCTCTTCCTTACAAGCCGGTGGTCATGCTGCGTCCCGACCTGTCCGACCTGCCCGGCTGGACGCTGCCGGAGGGCTACACGCCGGTCCCCTGGGAACCGGGGATGGAGCGGGGCTGGTGCGGAATCGAGCGGGCCTGCGGGGAGTTTTCCACCATCGATGCCGCCCTGGAGCGGTTTGGGTGGGAGTTTCTGCCCTTCCCCGACCTGCTGCGGCAGCGGATGTGGTTCGCCCTCTCTCCGGACGGGGAGCCGGTTGCCACCGTCACCTTCTGGACCGGCCGGCACATGGGCGGCTCCATGTCCCGGATCCACTGGGTGGCCACCCACCCCGACCACCAGCGCAGGGGCGTCGCCCGGGGTCTTCTGGCGGAGGTGCTGCGAAGGGGAGCGGCACTGGCGGAGGGGAGCGTCTACCTGACCAGCCAGACCTGGAGCTGGCCCGCCATCCGCCTGTACAAGGAAGCGGGCTTCCTGCCCGTTTACGACCGCCCCGCCTGCTGGGAGGGGGACTGGGAGCCGGAGGTGGCCTGGGCACTCATTGAGGAAAAGCTGCTGGGAAGCGCCTTCTGAAAATATCTCGCTTTTTTCCTCGTCTTCTGCTATACTGAAACTGTCCGGCTGCGGCCGGAAAATCTGCCCTTCGGGGCTTCGGGAGAAATGTATATGAAAGAAAGCGTCCGCGTTTGGGGCGGCCGGTTCCTCTTCGCTGTCGCGGTCATCGCCGCCTACAAAACCTTTGACAACTTTCCGCAGCTGCTTTCCGGCCTGCGGGAGATTCTTCGCCTGCTGCGCCCCTTCCTCTACGGCGTGGTCATCGCGTTTCTACTGCTGCCGCCCGCCCGGAGTCTGGAAAAACTCCTGCGCCGCCCCGGCAAGGCCTGGCTGGACAAGCGGGCCCGGGGCATCTCGGCGGCGACCTGTCTGGCCATCTTTGTGCTGCTTCTGCTGGCCATGCTGGTCTGGTTCGTCCCGGCTTTGTATCAGAGCCTTTACTCCTTCGCCGTGAGCCTGCCCGGCCATCTGAACCGCCTGTATCAGCTGGCGGTGGACACCTTCGGCAACGAGCCCTGGCTGCAGAGCCTGCAGGAGCAGCTCTCCAAAAAGCTGACGCTGGAGGCGCTGCTGGGACTGCTGAGCTCTCTGAATGTCGCCGGATACGCGGCAGGGCTGTCCTCGGCGGTGGGCCTGCTGGTGGATCTTTTCCTGGCCATGATCCTGTCCATCTACATCCTCGCCGACCGGGCATCCCTGCGGCGCAATCTGCTGCGGGTGCTGCACCTCTGCTGCCGTCCCCAGACCGCCGCCGAGCTGCGGCTGCTGACCGTCCGGATCGCCAACGTGCTGTACAGTTTCCTCTACGGTCAGGCCATGGACGCATTGATGGTTGGGGTACTCAGCTGGCTGGGCTTTTCACTGCTGCGGATCCCCAATGCCGCCATGCTGGGCTTCTTCTACGGCCTGTTCAGCCTGATTCCGTACTTCGGCGCCTTCATCGGCGTCTTTACGGTGGCCATCTTCACCCTGATTTCGGGCGGCCCCGCCAAAATGCTGGTGGCGCTGGTCTTCATTCTGGTGCTGCAGCAGATCGACGGCAACATCATCAATCCCAAGATCATCGGCGACTCCATCGGCATCAAGCCTCTGTATGTGATTTTCGGCGCGACCTTTTTCGGCGGCCTGTTCGGCATCGCGGGCATGCTGCTGGGCCCGCCCATCATGGCCATTCTCTGCGAGCTGACCGATAATTTCCTCCAGCGGCGGGAGGCTGGAACGCCCTTTGCCTTCCAGCAGGAGCAGTCCGCCCCGGCGGAGCAAGCTGCCCATGAGTCCTCACCCGAATCCCAAAACCCTTCCGAATAAAGGAGAGATCTATTATGAAACTGTCTGAACTCAAACGATTTCCCGCCCCTTGCCCCGGCATGCCCGGACTGCTCCACGGCGGCGACTACAACCCCGACCAGTGGCTGGATTGCCCCGAGGTGCTGGAGGAGGATGTGCGGCTGATGAAACTGGCCGGCATCAACAGCGCATCGGTGGCCATCTTCGCCTGGAAGGCCCTGGAGCCGGAGGAGGGCGTCTACAACTTCACCTGGCTGGACGAGACCCTCGACCGCCTCTGGAAGGGCGGCGTCTCGGTGATTCTGGCCACCCCCTCCGGCGCCCGTCCCGACTGGATGGACCGGGATCACCCCGAGGTGCTGCGGGTCAATGCCGACCGGACGAAGAATCTCCACGGCACCCGTCACAACCACTGCTACACCTCCCCCTATTACCGGCAGAAGGTGCAGCAGATGAACCGGCTGCTGGCCCAGCGGTACGGCAAGCACCCGGCGGTGAAGATGTGGCACGTCTCCAACGAATACGGCGGCGAATGCCACTGCTCTCTCTGCCAGAATGCCTTCCGGGACTGGCTGCGGGAGAAATACCATAACAATATTGATGAGCTGAACCATCAGTGGTGGACCTCCTTCTGGAGCCGGGGCTATTCCTCCTTTGACGAGATCGAGTCCCCCGCACCCCATGGGGAGACCGCCGTCATGGGCCTGATTCTGGACTGGAAGCGGTTCGTCACCTGGCAGACCGGTCAGTTCTATCTGAATGAGATTGCGCCTCTCCGGGAGCTGACCCCCGATCTGCCGGTGGTCATCAACATGATGGGTCTGTATCCCGGACTGGACTACTGGAAGCTGGCTCCGCTGGTGGATGTGGTCACCTGGGACAATTACCCCTCCTGGCACACCGATCAGTGCTCCACCTGGGAAAAGGCCGCCGAGACCGCCTTTGTTCACGACCTGAACCGCTCGATGAAGCAGAAGCCCTTTATGCTGATGGAGAGCACTCCCAGCCTGGTCAACTGGCAAAACTGCAACAAGCTCAAGCGCCCGGGCATGCACATCCTGTCCTCTCTGCAGGCGGTGGCCCACGGCTCGGACACGGTGCAGTATTTCCAGTGGCGCAAGGGCCGGGGCGCCTTCGAGAAATTCCACGGCGCGGTGGTGGATCACTGCGGCCATGAGCACACCCGGGTCTTCTCGGAGGTGGCGGAGCTGGGGCAAATGCTCCAAAGGCTGGCGCCGGTGGCGGGCAGCTCGGTGCAGCCGGATGTGGCCATCGTCTACGACTGGGAAAACCGCTGGGCCATCGACGCCCTGCAGGGCCTGAACCGGAACCGCCGGTATGCCGAGACCTGCATCCAGCACTACAAATCCTTCTGGAAGCGGGGCATTCCCTGCGACATCATTGATATGGAGCAGGACTTTTCCTCCTATAAGCTGATCGTCGCCCCCATGCTCTATATGCTGAAGGAGGGGGTCGCCGACCGGCTGAAGACCTTTGTCAGGGGCGGCGGGCAGCTGGTGCTGACCTACCTGACCGGCTATGTGAACCGGAATGACCTCTGCTTCACCGGCGGCTTCCCCGGGGATGGGCTGATGGAGCTGGCGGGGCTCTGGAATGAGGAGATCGATTCCCTCTATGACAGCGACCGCAACAGCCTGGAGACCGGCGACGGCAGCTTTGAGGTGCGGGACTACTGCGAACGGATCCATCCCGCTCCCGGCTGCGAGGTGCTGGGCAGCTACGGCAGCGATTTCTATGCCGGCGAGCCCGCCCTGACCCGCAACTCCTACGGTAAGGGCGCCTGCTGGTACCTTGCCTGCCGCACTGGGGAAGATTTCCTCGACCGGTTCTACGGTCAGCTGGCCGAAGAGCTGTCCCTGACCCCGTCCTGGCTGGGGAATCTGCCCGAGGGCGTTTCGGTGCAGCCCCGGGGCTGCGACGGCGAGACCTGGCTCTTTGTCATGAACTTCTCGGAGCAGGAGCAGTTTGTCACCCTGAAGGGGAGATTCACCGATCTGCTGACCGGAGAGACCGTCTGCGGCCGCACCCGTCTGCCGGTGTACGGCGTCAGAGTGCTGAAAGCGGAGGCGTGAATTTGAAGGAACAGAGTACCATTGTACTGGACAGGCGGCTGGCACTGCTGGCAGAGGAGATGACCCCCGGCGGCTTTGGGGTGGACGTGGGCACCGACCACGGCTATCTGGCGGTGCATCTGGCCGGGAGCGGCCGCGCCGCCCGGATGCTGGCCACCGATGTGAATGAGCAGCCCCTGCAGTCGGCCCGCCGCTGCATCGAGGAGCACGGGGTGGGCGACCGGGTGGACACCCGGCTCACCGATGGACTTAAGGGGCTGGAGCTTACCGGAATTACCGATATTTTCATCGCCGGTATGGGCGGCATTCTGATCAGTGAGATCCTCGCCGCCCGCCATCCGCTGCATCAGAAGCTGATCCTGCAGCCCATGACCCAGGCTCCGGCCCTGCGCCGGTGGCTCTGCGAAAACGGCTATGAGATCCTGCGGGAGCGCTGTGCCGTCACCGGCGGCAAGGCCTACACCGTCCTCACCGCCCGCTATACGGGACGGGTTCAGCCCTGCAGCCCTCTGTTTGCGCTGGTAGGCCGGGCTCCCGAAGATTCCTCTCCCGACGGGATGGCCTATCTGCGGCGGCAGCTGACGCGGCTGGAGCGAAAGGCGGAGGGTCTGCGCCGCTCCGCCGGTGCCTTTGGGGAGGAGCTGGCCGAAACAGAAGCGCTGGCGGATGCCCTGCGGGCCATTCTTGGCGAAAAGGAGGGTACGGAATGACCCTTGTACAGGATATTCTCCGGGAGGTGAACCGGCTGGCTCCGCCGGACACCGCCGAGGACTTTGACAACGTGGGCCTGCTGATCGGGGACGGAGCGCAGCCGGTGAAGTGCTGCCTGATCACGCTGGACGTGACCGCGGAGGTGATCCGGGAGGCGACGGAGCGGGGCTGCAGCCTGATTCTGTCCCATCACCCGGTGATTTTCCACCCGCTGAAGCGGATCATGGCGGATTCGGTGCCGGGGCTGCTGCTGAAAAGCGGCCTGTCGGTGATCTCCGCCCACACCAATGTGGATAAAGCTCTGCTGAACGACCGGCTGGCTGAGCTGCTGGGCATCCAAAAGCAGGAAACACTGCCCGGCTCGGGGGGCTGCGCCTGCATCGGCCTGCCGCCGGAGGAGGGGCTTTCCGCCCGGGCGCTGGCCCTGCTCTGCAGAGAGCGGCTGGGGCTTTCGGGCGGCCGGGTCTATGACGCCGGAAGGCCGGTCCGGAAGCTGGTGCTTTGCTGCGGCGGGGGCGGGAGCTTTGTCCATGACCTGCCGGAGGATGCTGACTGCCTGATCTCCGGCGACATGAAACACGATCAGGTGGTGGACGCCGCGAATATGGGCGTCAGCATGATCGACCTGGGGCATTTTGAGACCGAGCGGCATTTTCTGCCGATGATGGCGGAGCTGCTGTCGAAATCCTTTCCCGAAACGGCCTTTCTGGAGGCCGAACGCTGCAGACCGCTGTTTGAGTATTTAACCCCTTGACTTGGAGTGCTCTCCAGGGTGTATGCTGAAGGGGAAAAATCCCGAAAGGAAGAGTATGATGGAAAAAGCAAAGGTTTATTTCACCGATTTCCGGGCGCATCCCGGTCTGAACCTGCTGCAGAAGCTGGAAAAGCTCTGCCGCGCCGCCGGTATGGAGACCATTGACTTCAGGAATAAGTACGCCGCTATCAAGATGCACTTCGGCGAGCCGGGGAATCTCGCCTACCTGC
>JAQXNQ010000430.1 GCA_029098085.1 Oscillospiraceae bacterium | reverse complement strand
AATATTATTGTTAGGGTGACAACCACCCGAAACAACTGTGTTGCCCCTCCCATGGTGGTTTATCACCACTGATAAGATTTTGATAAGCATCCATCGTACAGCTAAGATAATATGGGCAATCAAAATAATCAGAACAGCAGGCACAATATCTTCTAAATAAAATTGTTTAAGATGCAAGTCCCTGCAACGAGTGGGAATAAATCAGAAAAGCCGAAAAACCCAGTGTTTACAAGGCTTTTCGGACTTCTCCCACCGCTTCTGATAAGGTTTTGATAAGAATCCGCTCTACCGTAATTATTCTGCGTACCGAGTGGCTTGAGAGTAAAGAGTAATTGCTCTTTGCTCACAAAATACCCATGAGATACTGATGGAGTTCAGCAACGTGCCCTACCATCCTGAAAAAGGGAGTTTTTGAAATGTCCGAGCCAAAGGTTTACCATACCGCCTGTCACATCTGCCACGGCTCCTGCATTGCCGAGGTCACCGTGGAGGATGGCAGGGTTACGAGTATCCGCCCTGATCAGAACGGCGTTTTCAACACCGGCCGTATGTGCCCCAAGGGCATTTTCAGCAAAGAACTACTCTACCACCCCGACAGACTCCTGCACCCTCTGAGGCGCACAGGTCCCAGAGGCTCCGGGCAATTTGAACAGATTACATGGGACGAAGCCTATGACATCATCCGTGACAACCTTCTGAAAATCGAAGCGAAATACGGTATGGAGGCCGTTGCCATCGCGCAGGGAACGGGACGGCACCATCTTCCCTATACCGCCCGGTTTGCCAACTGTCTTGGCACCCCAAACTGGTTTGAGCCGGGGTCTGCCCAGTGCTTTTTCCCCAGAATTCACGCCGGAGCGGTGACCTTTGGCTTTGCGCCTGCCGCAGACTATTACAGCGACACGCCTCCGGAGCTGATGCTGGTATGGGGCTGCAATCCCTCGGTTTCCGGCGCTGACGGGGAAAGCCGCTATTGTTTTCTCGACACATTAAAGCGCGGTACCCGGCTGATTGTGGTGGATCCCTGCAAAAACAATCTGGAGCCTTACGCGGATCATTTCCTGCAGCTTCGTCCCGGCACGGACGACGCACTGGCTCTGGGGATCCTCCATGTGCTGATTTTCGAAGATCTCTATGACCACGAATTTGTGGAAAACTGGTGCTACGGCTTTGCTCCCCTGAAAGAACGGGTGCGGAAATACACCCCGGAATATGTAGCGGAGATCTGCGGTCTCCCCGCCGAAGTCATCATTGCAGCCGCCCGCCGGATCGGCACAGCCTCCACAGTATCCATGGAGTGGGGCTGCGCCATTGAGCACACCCCCAACTGTTTCCAGACTGTCCGCGCCATTGCGTTGATCCTTGCCATTACCGGCAGCATCGACAAAAAAGGCGGCTTCATTGAGAGTATGCACGTTCTGGACGAACCGGAAATTCTGGAGGATCATCTTGGGGATGAAAAGAAGAAAAAACGCATGGGGGAGCAGTACAAAATGCTGGCAGGCGCGCACAAGCCCTTTTCTTCAGCTCACATCCCAACGGTTTTTGAGGCCATGCGCACCGGTAAGCCCTATCCCATCCGCGCCCTGATGATGTGCGGCAACAACGGGCTGATCGGCTTTGCCGACAGTCAGAAAACCCTGGAAACCTGGATGGGACTGGACTTCATCTGCTGTCAGGATCAGTTTTTGACGCCCTCCGCCCTGATGGCCGATGTGGTTCTGCCTGTCTGCACCTGGCTGGAGGTGGATTCCCTCACCGGCGGCCCCGGCGGGGCGGATCATGTGATCCTCTGTCAAAGGGCAGTCGTTCCACCGGAGGGAGAATGCAAAACAGATGAGACGATTTTTATGGAGATCTGTCAGCATCTTGGAAAGGACTGGGGCGCAAGTAATCTGGATGAGATTCTGGATAAGCGACTTGACCGGCTCCGCACCTTCCCCGGCTACGAGAATATGACGTTGGAAACGCTTCGGGAAACCGGCTGGGTGGCAGTTCCCATCGAATATGAGCAGTACAAAAAGCGTGCCGCCAGTGGCGAAAAGGCCTTTAACACGCCCACTGGTAAGGTGGAGCTGTACAGCACTGTGATGGAGGAATTCGGTTTCGATCCGCTGCCAGACTACAGCGAGCCGCCGGAAAGCCCCCTGTCCACCCCGGAGTTGCTGGAGAAGTATCCGCTGGTGCTGACCACAGGTACGCGGATCAATGGTTTCTTTCTGTCTGAGCAGCGTCAGGTACCCTCCCTTCGAAAGCTCAATCCCTATCCCCTTGCCACACTGCATCCGGACACTGCCAACCAATATGGTATTGCAGACGGCGACTGGATTTTTATCGAAACAAAGCGAGGCCGGATCACCCAGAAGGCCAAGGTGACCGACAGCATGAAGCCCGGTGTTGTCAACTGTCAGATCGGCTGGTGGATCCCCGAAGCAAAAGAGAAGCCCTTCTTCGGTGCCTTTGAGGTTAATGCCAATGTGCTTACCACCATGGAACCGCCCTTTGACCCCTGTATGGGTACATACCAGCTCCGTGGAATGCTCTGCCGGGTCTATCCAAATCCCGATGCGAAGGATTCCGATTACTACAGGCCCTCCAAGCTATGAACAACGGTGCCCTGCCTCCCGGCAGGGCACCGTTCAATGTCGAGAAATCCGGCTGCGCATCAAGCGGCAGTCGGGTTTCTCGACAGACTGGCGGCACCCGGTTTTTCCGGGTGCCGCTTGGTTATGCATTTATTTTTCTTTTTTCGACGCTTCGCCTTCAGGGAAGATGATCTTGTTGACAAAGAAGAACACGATCATGGACACGCCGCCGTTAAGCACCGTGGTGCCGATGTTGTACAGCCAGCCGGGAACAAAGTGTCCGGCTACCGCGACCCAGATGCAGTTGATGGAGTTGACCACGCAGGTGACGATGCAGAAAGCGATTACATACCAAAGTCCCTGCCAGGCGATGTTGCCCTTGCTGCGGAAGACCCAGCCCCGCTGGATAAAGAAATTGATGAACTCGCCGATGACCATGGCGATCATATAGGCGGTGAAGTAGGAGATGCCGCCCTGGTCGGCGCCGTAACCGATGATGTACCACTTGAAGTGGATGCCGAACAGTGTCAGGTCAATGCCGGGGAAGCCAAAGTCCCGGGAGCCCAGGAATGCGAAGGCGGCGGGCAGGAAGGTCAGCAGGAAATACTTGAAAACGGTGATCAGATTGCTGACGATCACAAACAGACCGCCCTCCCGAACCCATTTGGACAGCTCCGGGTGCTTTTCCGCAAAGGAACCCCACCAGTGTTTGATAGCATTCATGTATTAACCCTCCTCGTTTACGTCCAGTTTTTCCGGAAGGCCTTGCTGCGGCGCTGATTCCGGAAGAAATCCGCGATGAGTCTCCCGAGACCGCGCCAGAAGTGGCCATTGACCAGAAATACGATGTCGTCCACCATCTGATCGGACACCATGCCGCCTGCCATCTTTCCCAGCGCCCGGAAAGGCATATTGTAAATGAAGAGGATGTTCAGATCCGGCTTGCCTTTGGCCTCGGACTTGTCTTTCAGGAGGGTCAGAATCTTCCAGGCCAGCCGCGCCGGGGCCGACTTGGCGTAATAAAGCTGACAGATGGCATCGTTGCGCTGCAGCTCGCCGCTCCAATGGCCGTCGGGAATGGGATGCCCCAGCAGTGCTTCAAACTCCGCGTCACTTACAGCCTCCACGCTGCCGCTGTAGTAGCAGGCCAGCGCATCCTTCCGGGAGGGCAACTCCGTTCCCTCGGCATGGATCCCGGCGGTGAGCTGCACATCGCTGACGTTGGAGGCAACGCAGATTTCATAATCGGCGGTTTCCACCTCCCAGCGGTTGGTCTGGGGATTGAAGACGCGCAGCGCCTTATCGTCCAGGGGCACGGTGACCGTCTGGCTTTCTCCGGCCTTCAGGAACACCTTGGCAAAACCCTTCAGCTCCTTCTTCGGGCGGAAGCACTTGCCATTCTTGCAGGAGACATAGACCTGGGCGACCTCCGCGCCGTCGCACGTACCGGTGTTGGTGACAGTAAAGGTCACCGTATCCCCGGTGACGGCGAGGTCGGAGTACGCAAAGGTGGTATAGCTGAGGCCGTAGCCGAAAGGATACCGAACGGGGATCCCGGCGGTATCATAATAGCGATAGCCGATATAGAGACCTTCCCGGTATTCGGAGGTACGCTCCTTGCTGGGATAGTAAGGATGGGCGGGCGTGTCCTCCAGACGGAGGGGCCAGGTCTCGTTGAGCTTGCCGGAGGGGTTGATCTTACCCAGCAGGGCGTCCGCCATGGCGCCGGCGCCGGCCTGTCCGCCCAGATATCCGTGGATGGCCGCCCGATAGCTGCTCCGCTCCGGCAGAATAAAGGGAGCGCCGCCGGAAAGGATGAGCACCACATTTTCGCTGGCGGCACAGACCGCGGCGATCAGGGCCTGCTGCCCCTGGGACAGCTCCATGCTGCGCCGGTCCATGCCCTCGGACTCGGCGATCTCATCAAGACCGACGCACAGCAGAACCACATCCCCGCCTTGGGCGGTGCGGACTGCCTCGTCAATCAGGGCGTGATCGGGCTTGGGGTCCAGCCGGGAGAAGCCCTTTGCGTAGCCTGTGACGCAAACGCCCGCGGCGGTGAGGGCATTCCTGAGGTTGTCCAGCCGGGTGGGGTTGACCAGAGAGGAGCCGGCGCCCTGATAACGGGGGGTCTCCGCAAAGTCACCGATCAGGGCGACCCGGGTGTCCGCCTTCAG
>JAQXNQ010000429.1 GCA_029098085.1 Oscillospiraceae bacterium | reverse complement strand
GCCTCATCTGCGACCCGCTGCATCTTTTCAACATTCCGCCGGGCCTGCTCCACATCGATGACGACGCAGGGAGTTTCCAGCCGGGATAAAAGAGCTGCTTCCATACGGTTCCTCCTCTGAATGGGTGCAACGAATTCAATGAATTCAGCGGATTCCGCGAATGCACCCTTTTTCCTTATGGTAGCACAAATAACTTTTCTTTGCAAGGGCAGTTCTGCAGCTTTCCGCCTTTCGCCCTTGCCATTCCCGCCGAATGCTGGTACAATAAGGACAGATATTCATGCGAAAGGCGTGACAGCTTTGGTTCAAATTGCTTTCTGCGATGACAATACAGACGAACTGAACCGCATCCGTGCCCTGCTGGATGCCTTCCAGCCCTTTGAGGGCAGCTATGAGATAACCGTCTTTTCAGGCGGCAGCGAGCTGCTCCAGTCCGAAAAGCGTCCCTTTGACCTGCTTTTCCTGGATGTGCAGATGCCGGAGCTGGACGGCTACGAAACCGCCCGGCGAATCCGGGAGACCGATCAGAACACCGTCCTGATCTTCCTGACTGGCGTCGCTGCGCCCACGGTGGAGGTTTTTCAGGTGACGCCCTTCCGCTATCTGATGAAGCAGATGGATGACGCCACCATACAAAAGGAGCTGCTGGCCGCCTTTGAGGAGGTAACCCGGCGGTCACAGTTTGTGACCATCCGCTCTGGGAACGACCTGATCCGGCTCAACGTCGCCTCTCTGCTCTATCTGACCATCGCCGGACGGTCGGTGGAGCTGGTCACCGATCACGGGCGGCAGGAGGTGCGCGCCAAGCTCTCCGAGCTGTTCGAGCTGCTGGCGCCCCACGGCTTCAGCTATTCCCATAAAAGCTATCTTGTGAACTTCAACCGCATTCTTTCCATCAGCGGCAATACGGTCATCATGGAGAACGGCGACATTCTGCCCATCTCCCAGCCCAAGGCAAAATCCTTCAAGCAGGAATTTGTCCGCTTTGCCGGCATGCGGCTTTAAGGAGAATTATGGAGCTCTCGATTCTGTACTGGGCAGCCGCCATGCTGCCCGTCAACCTGTTCAATCTGCTGCTGTTCAGCGACCTCTGTGGCTGGATTCTGAAGGAGGATCCCCAGCGGAAGGCCGGCTGGCCCTTCGGCTGCGTGGCGGCTGCCGCTCTGATGACGGTCATCGACCTCCTGCCCGCTCCCTGGTGGATCAACGTGCTGCTGAGCGCGCTGATTCTGGCCATTATTGCAGTCTGGTTCTTCGACTGGCAGCAGGGCGGAAAAAGGCTGTGGTTCGTCGGCGGCTTTCTGCTGCTGATCGCCTTCAGCGATGCCCTGGGACAGGGAGGCTATCTGCTGCTGGAGCCGGAGGCCGTCGGCTGGCCGGGGCCGCTCCGGAGAATCGCCGGTATCTTTGTCTGCCTGCTGATCATTTTCATGCTGATTAAAGTCTACATCCGCATGGCGGTCAGCCTATACCGGGAGATCAGCATTTTCTGGTTTCTGATCTTTTTGATCGTGCCGCTGACCTGTCTTTCCTGCTGCGTCTTTATCAGCCACCTGATGGCGGCCTACGATGTGTCGGAAACCGAGGAACTGGCGCTGATGCTCATCGGTGCGGCCATGCTGTTCGCCTGCTGGGCGGCGTTCGCCCTGTTTGAAAGCATGGTGCGGCATATGGAGATGAGCCGGGAATACAATTACATTCGCCTTCGCCGGGAGATGGAAAAGACCCACTACGACATGATCCAGCGGAAAAACGACGAGTATGCCGGCATGCTGCACGACATCAAGCATCACCTGCGCTACCTGTCCCAGCTGGCGTCGGAGGAAGACCTGACCGGCATCCGACGCTACCTTGCCGATCTGCAGCAGGACTTCTCCAGCCGCTCCCAGGGGGTCTACACCGACGACAAGATCCTCAACGTTATCCTCTGCGAGAAGGCGGAAATCGCCCGGCAGAAGGGCATCCGCTTCCAGGTGGAGCTGACCGCCTCCATCAGCTTCCTCAATCCCATTGACGCCTGCACCCTCATGGGCAACCTGCTGGACAACGCGCTGGAGGGCGCCGCCGGAGCCGACGGAGACAAATTCATTCGGCTGCAGATCCGCTCCTTCAACACCGGCTTTACCGTCATCCGGGTGGAAAACAGCTTTTCCGGCCAGGTTCGCACCCGGGGCAGCCGTCTGCTGTCCACCAAAACCCAGGGACACCACGGCTACGGCATGCGCAGCATCGAGCAGATCGCCGAGCGCACCGGCGGCAGCATGGAGTACCAGATCAACGGCCAGGTGTTCCAGACCACGGTGCTGCTGAACATGATCCTGCCCGATGAGGAGGAAGACTGAAGCTGCCGGGTATTTTTCAGCGGCGCAATAAAGCAGGCTCTTCCGATGTATTCCTGATGAGCGCAAAAATACCGCAGAACTCCTGAAGCAGGGGCCTGCGGTATTGCTGTTTTCTCACAGAGACATCTGCATCTGAAAATGTGTCAGGGATTCTCCGGGCGATTTTCGGAAAGCGCCTCCTTCGCCATCTCCATCAGCGCTTCCCTTTCGTTCGGGCATTTTCCCTCCACAACCAGCTCCAGCAGGCTGCTCAGCAGCCTGCCCATGGCGGGGCCGGGCTGCAGCCCCAGCTCCATCAACTCCCGGCCTCCCACAGCCAGGGATTTCAGGGTGAAGCACTGACCCTCCGCGAGGATGCGCTCTGCCAGCGCAGCAAGAGCGTCCAGCTCCGCCTCATAGTTAAAGAGAGCCTGATTCTGCGCCCGGTTATCCGCCCGCTTCACGGCCAGCAGATCGAAAAAGCCCCTCTCCCCCAGCTTTCCCAGCCAGCGCCGGACAGCGGAAGGAGTCGCCGGGATCGCCGCATCGTGATGTTCAATCAGGGTGAGCACCCGCTCCCGGGTATCGTGATCCGCCCGCAGCCGCTGAAGGACGGCGTCCGCCAGCTCCCGGCTTTTGGCCGGATGCCCGTAAAAATGACCGGTTCCGTCCTCGTCCAGCGTAAAGCAGGCGGGCTTTCCGGCGTCGTGCAGCAGCAAAGCCAGCCGGAGCGTCTCGTCCGCAGGGGAAGCTTCCACTGCGCGGACCGTATGCTCCCAGACATCGTACAGATGATGGGGATTGTGCTGCTCAAAGCCGGCCATGGGCTGCAGCTCGGGCAGAAACACCCACAGCACCTGCGGAAACTCCCTGAGAATCCGCCCGGCATCCCGGCCGCAGAGCATCCGATTCAGCTCGGAGAAGATCCGCTCCATGGCCACATGGC
>JAQXNQ010000428.1 GCA_029098085.1 Oscillospiraceae bacterium | reverse complement strand
GCACCCACTGGCTGGCAGCCATTTTGCCGCTGCCGGTCAGGAAGTACCACTGGCCGTTCCACAGCACCCAGCTGTTGGCAGCCATGGCGCCGCTGCCGGTCAGATAATACCAGCCGCCGTTCCACTTGACCCAGCCGGTGGCCATGCCGCCCCAGTCGCGGAGGTAGTACCACAGGCCGTCGATCTTCTGCCAGCCGGTGAGCATGATGCCGTCGTCATCCAGATAATACCAGATGCCGCCAACCTTCTGCCAGCCGGTCAGAGCGGTTCCGTCTGCCCCATGGTATTCCCAGCTGCCGTCGGACAGCCGCACCCATCCGGTTTCAGGTTCGGTGACGGAGGGCTTGGAGGGTCTTACGGGGATCACGGGGAGAGAGGACTTTTCCAGGCCGGAAACGGCAGCCTCCAGCTGAGCTTTGGCAGTGTCCACTGTCTCCTGGCTGGCTTCTTCGTCAGCCAGAGCAGCCTTTGCAGCTTCCAGTGCCTGCCGGAAGGCAGCCCAGCTCTCAGCGGTGTAGCCGCTGTTGTTCAGGTCGGCGTACTGATCGTACAGGGCCTGCAGAGCGGTTTTGTCGGGTACTTTTGCGGTTTCATCCACCAGCTGAATCAGGCGGAAGGAAGCCGTGCTCCAGTTGCCGGCGCCGCACCAGCCGAAGATGCCGGTGCCCCATGGATTGTTGGCGTCTTTGATGAGCATATCTGTATTGAACAGGAAGGTTCCGCCCAGCACAGCAGTGTCCCAGGTTACGCCCATGGTCTCAAAGGGGATGACCTGCACATTCATCCAGTACCGCTCGGAAGGCTCGCCTTCGGTATGCACTCTGGAATAGCTCTCCCAGGTGTAGGGCTTTTTCTGGAACTCGATATTGGAGTTGTACATCAGCTGATGATCATAGGCGTTGCTGAAGTAGGCTGCATAGTTGCTGGTGTAGGTCATATCGCCGCAGATATAGTTCTCCATGAATTCACCGCCGCAGGTCCACCAGTTGTCGGTGTCTGCAAGAGGCTTTTCTTTCTCAGGAGCGTGGGGATCTTCTTCCGTGCCGATTTTTTCGTTGGGAAGGATGGCGCCGATGTAGAGGTTTTCCTTATCCCACATCAGTCGGATTTGCAGATCACGTCCGGAATCGGTCAGACCGGTGGTCTTGAACACGGTCAGCGGCTTGACATCTGCCCAGGGGCCGGAGGAAATGGTGAGGTTTTCTTCGGCAGTGAGGACATCCTTGCCGGATTCATTGTAGTAGGCCACGCCGTCTTCGGTTTCAAAACCGGCGTACAGGTTGATCTGATCATGCATGGTGGTGCGGATCGGGTCAATTCGTTTCTTCTCCACACCGGAGGTCTTTTCATAGGCGCTGTCCAGGCAGGCAAGCACTTCGTCCGCCACACCGGCGTCGATGACCAGCTTCTTGATGTAGGTGTCCGCGCCGGTGATGTACCAGACGTAGCTGTCATCAGAATCCCAGCCCTGCTGGATCAGCTCATAGTAACGGTACATATCGTCCGCCGCTTCGCCGTAGGCCAGGTCGCAGTATTTCCGGGTCAGCTCATCCAGATCCAGGTAAGGATCCCAGAACAGCTGGTTCATTTCCCACATATACATGGTGTTCATGTCCCAGGCCTGGTTGGAGTCACTATCCTCGATGCTGCTGTCCACGTTTCCTTCGGGATTCAGGCCGAGGAGTCCCAGAGAGGCATAGTACTGCAGATCCTGCTGTACCTTCTCTGCGATGGGACGGGAGTAGATGGTGCTGGGGAGCGAGAAGTAGTAGTTGTAGACCATGACATTTTTGGTCAGCTCGGCCCAGCCGTCCAGATTGGCCTTGGTGGTGGCATTGCTGGGGGCGGTGATGGGCGCATGGTCGTCTGCGTAAATGGGAGCAAAGACGATGATGATGTTATCCTCCACGGGGATCGCGGGAGGTGTTTCGGTGTAGATGTAAGAGAGGGTCGTGATGCGGATTTCAGGATGTGTTTTCTTGATGGTCCGCGCCACATGGTTGAGGAAGTTGAAGAATACGGTGGATTTGTAGTTCTTCATATCCGGGGTAACCGTGACGCCATCCTCCGTGGTGAAGGGCAGGGAGGCCAGGTCGACTTTGCCGCCTTCTCCGTCATCCACGATCATGCAGAAATGCTGGTTGTCCTGAATACCGTGATCCACGATGTTGCTGCCCTGTTTTTCGCTGAGGGCGATCAGCTCAGCTGCAAGGGCTTCCGCCGCTTCCATGCTGTAGAAGTTGAGGTTGCTGCCGTACTGGCTGCGCAGAGGTTCGCCGAATTTATCCGTCATAAAGTATTCCGGATGTTCGTCAAAATATTTGTCGATCCAGAGCGTGGCAGTACCGGAGTTGATGATGGAACCGGCCAGATTGTATTTGACGCCGTCGATGATCTGGGTGCCGATTTCATCGCCGCCCATGTTGATCTTGTTGCGGGCCTCAAAATAGGTGTAGTCCTTATCGATGTGGTGGACACCGGTGGAGCCCATGCCGCAGGAGTTCCAGGTGCGGTACCGGAAGGGGGATTTTTCACGGTAATTCACTCTGGTCACCGGAATGGTTTCTGCGGTATTGTACAGGGTGCCCAGTTCCTCTACGCCGCGGGTCCAGAGGATACCGGCATTCTCTTCCAGGAAGTCATACACGCCGTTCAGTGTGCCCTTGGCTTCGGTGCCGAAAATATAGATGATGTTGTCGATCTGCCGTACCGCAAAGCCATCGGAATCCGCCAGATATGCCAGATCCTCCGGGAACAGCTCTTTCAGTTCCGGATAGGACTGGGGCGTGCCGAGGACGATCTGCAGGGGGCCACCGGGCTGTACGCTGGCAGCCTGAGAAATCCGGACGTCGCCGACCATGCCCAGATAGTTCTGCAGCTCGGTCACAGCAAATGTTTCAATGGCGTTGGCTGCTTCAGAAGCATATACCGTCACATTGGCGCGGCCTTCATAGACCAGGCTCTCCAGATGATAGTCGGTGGGAATCAGCTGTCCCGCCACTGCTTCGAGTTCTGCCAGGGCATTGTCCACATCCTGCTGCGTTGCAGAGGGAGAATCCAGCACCAGTTTTGCCTTGGCAGCTGCCTGCCGCAGTGCCTGACGGGTTTCCTCGGTGTAGAATTCATCTTCTGCCGCTTTGATGCATTCGTCATACCGCAGAGACAGAGCGTCCTTGTTGGGGCCCGTCACATCGACCTTTATCTTCAGCAGGGGAAGACTGCTCTGCGGTGTTACTTCTGCCAGTACAAGAATGCTGGCGCTGCCTGCGCCGACAGCCTGGATGTGCCCGTCTTCCAGCAGCTGCGCCACACGCTCATCACTGCTTTCATAGGATAGGGACGCACCGGTCAGGGTGATATTCAGCGCTTCTTCGCTGGTTTCGCCGACGTTCAGAGACAGATCAGCGGGCACAGCTACCGATGTTTCGGAGCGTACACCGTTTTCGTCCACATAGATTACAATGGGATCAGCGTCTGCCAGATCACGGACGACATATACATTGCTGTAAACACCGTCCAGAGTATTTTCCGTGAAAAGCGCATAGTCAGCTCCCTGATGGTACGACAGAACGGAATTCTTCAGTGTCACGCCTTCCGCCTGGGGAACAAGGTCAGGCAGCATCTTGGCAGGCTCGGCGGTATATCCGCTGTAGCTTACCGAGATATCCGCGCTGATGTTCTCAAACGCAACGTTTTCGTAGGATTTGGGATACCGGGCGGTGAAGGCCATGGGATCGCTGTTGTAGTTGTAGGTATCATAGGCAAAATAAGCCACAAACGGATGGGCGCGATTGACTTCCAGCCCATCGATCACTACGTTCGACACCGAAATATCGGAAACCGGGGATGTGGAATCATCGCCAAGGAAGCTGCTGAACAAGCCGGAGCCTTTGTTGGCATCCAGCTGGCAGTCGGTGATGGTCACGCCGTCAATGGTTGTTCCGCTGAGAATCCGGTCTGCAAACAGGGCCGAGTGCCAGCACTGATCGCCGTTTTCCGCTGCGGAATGGAACAGGCTGCCGCAATTTTCCAGTGTAATATCCGTAATACTGCCGCCGGCCTTACCGAAAGCGACCGCCGCGCCGTCAGAGCTGTCGTATATATACTGGTTCAGCACCTGAACATTCCGCAGGGATACATTGTCCACCACCGTTCCGTCGGAACCCACGCCATAAATGGCGCCGCCGCCGTACTGCAGGTAGAATGTCGCGTCTTCAAGAACCAGGTTCTGAATGGTCGCATCGCCAGCCAGACCGATCAGGCCGCTGTACTCGATGGCCGGCGTATTTCCCCAGGCGTCTTTGCCGGAAGTCGTATCCCCGGGACGGCTGTAGTGCTCCAGGCCGGAGATGACGTGATCGTCGCCATTCAGCCAGATGTCGACAGTGGCAGGCTCGTAGCCGGCGTTTTCCGAATGGGTGGTTCCGTCATGTCCAATCGGCAGCCAGCCGAGGCCGTTGTTGTAGAAATCTCCGCCCTCTTCAAAGTCCGCCGCATCAAAGGTGATGTCGTTTGCCAGCTGGAAATAGCCGGTGATATGACCGTCTTCACCGACGTGATTGCGGATGGCATTCAGCTCCGCCGGTGTGGAGATCAGGTGAGGATTCTCTTTACTGCACAGAGTGCAGGAGCCCCATTCTCCGGCGTCGGGAAGCTCCTCCGCATATACGGGCAGCCCTCCGGCGGGAGCAGCCAGGCTCAGCGCCAGCAGAAGGGCAACGCTTCTTTTCAGCTGGATGCTTCGCTGATGGTTTGTTTTCACGATGCTTTGCCTCCTTTTTCGTTGTTCCACCGCCTGCCTGTTCCGAAACGCCGAAAAGGTTCACCTCCTGCTGTCCGAAAAGAGTGTGCAGCGCGATGAAATGAAATCAGAATCGAAATATGGAAAACATGAACATAAAATACCCGTTATTGCAGGTGATTTAGTTCACAAATTCCCTATGTGACTATTTTTACATGGAGGCGCAGCTTTGTCAACGAACCATTTTTTATGGCAGCGCCGGATTTTCCGATGGAAAAAATGTGCCGGGAAGAAAAATGTGCGGATTTTGCGTCCAGTTGTCCGCTCAAGGGGGACATTCGGGAGAAAGGCTGCACAAATGAGAAAAAACAGAGCACAGAATGCTCTTTACCTGCCCGCGTCTGCAAAATATGTGCTGCTTTCTGCAAGCGGAATGCCCTCCGCGGGTTCGCAGGCCGCTCGGGAAGAGTGGACACAGGCTTTGACGCATTCCCCGGGAAAAGGGGATTGGCACAATTCAGTGCATGGGAGAGAATGGCCCGGCTTACTTATATACTGTTTGATGTGCCCCAGGACACCGTGACCCTCCCCGACTCCAAAAAGCTGGAAGCCCCGCGAACCTGACAGTAAAGCATCCCCGTCAGTTTGTACTGGCGGGGATGTCTGTTTGGTATGCATGTGTCCGATGCGACCTTCTTTGACGCCCCTTCAGACAGGAGAGAACCGTCTGCGGACAGCATTTTTCGCGGCGCTTTCATTATACTGGATGTCTGCCTTCGATTTGTGTCATCCGCCCTGTACGGATATACCGGTTTGCCGGTTTAAGGATCGAATTGTTTGAAACTGCCGGTCCGGATTTCGGCCACGGCAGGATTTTGCTTCCGGAAGACGGAAGGGGGAATTCCGGTTTCCCGCCGAAAGGCCAGCACGAAATTCTGACGGCTGTTAAACCCCACCTGGCAGGCGATGTCGGCGAGAGGCAGCATCGTATTTGTCAGGAGAAATTTCGCCTTGCTGATCCGAAGACGGTTGACATAACTGCTGACGCCGCAGCCCATCTCCTTTTGAAAGACCAGCTGGAGGTAACTGCGGCTGACGCCGGCTTCCTTCGCAATATCCTGGACCTTCAGAGAGCTGGCATAATGCCGTTCAATGCAGGCAACTGCCCGACGGACATAGGTGATCCCGCTGAGACGATTTTGATGGAGACTGCCTTCGGCGAGGGCACAGACCAGCCGTTCCAGCAGGTTTCCGATCAGGAACTGCCTTTCCGGGCTGGATGGCCTTTCCAATTGAAAAATCAGATCCTTTATCACCCCTCCAAAGCAGTTTTGCCCGTCTGAGACAAAATAGGGCTGACCAAGGCAGAGAAAATCCCGCACCGTTTTGCAGTGTTCCCGGGCGGCAGAAAGACAGCCCATCCCGCCCTGTGGGAGACAGGCAAACTCGATATTCATGATGCTGCACCCCCGGCGATCGTCAATTTTCAGGCTGTGGGGGACATCTTCATCCAGAAAGATATACTGGCCGTTTGTATATGCGGATGGTTCAGGCAGTTCCTGAAAGCATCATCCTTTTATAGAAAGCAGGGATATTTTATGAGCTTTAAGATTGCGTTCATCGGGGCAGGGAGCATCGGCTTCACCCGCCGCCTTCTGGCAGATCTGCTGACGGTGCCGGAGTTCCGGGATGTGGAGGTTGCCTTCACTGACATCAACCCGGACAACCTCCGGATGGTTTATCAGCTTTGCCGGCGGGATATTGAGGCGAACGGTCTGGATATCCGGATTTCCACCACATTGGACCGCCGGGAGGCCTTCCGCAATGCAAAATATGTCATCAACTCTGTGCGGATCGGTATGCTGGAGGCCTTTGAAACGGATGTCAATATTCCTCTGAAATACGGCGTGGATCAGTGCGTCGGCGATACCCTTTGCGCGGGCGGTATTGTGTACGGCTAGCGCAGCGCCTATGCCGCTTTGGAATTCTGCCGGGATATTGAGGAGGTTGCCGCTCCCGGCTGTATCCTTCTGAACTATGCAAACCCCAACGCCATGGTCACCTGGATGTGCAACAAGTACAGCACCGTTCCTACAATTGGCCTTTGCCACGGAGTTCAGGGTGGCCACCGGCAGATTGCCAATGCTCTGGGCTATAAACAGGAAGAGGTTGATATTATCTGCGCCGGCATCAACCACATGACCTGGTACATCAGCGTGAAGCACAAAGGCGAGGATCTGACAGGAAAAATTCTGGAGGCCTATGAAAAGGATCCGGTTCTCAGCCAGACGGAAAAGGTCCGGATTGATATGCTCCGGCGGTTTGGCTATTATTCCACCGAATCCAACGGGCACCTTTCCGAGTATGTCCCCTGGTACCGGAAAAACGAGCAGGAGCTGCTCAAATGGATTGATCTGAGCGACTGGATCAACGGAGAGACCGGCGGGTATCTGCGGGTCTGCCAGGAGGGACGCAGCTGGTTTGAAACGGACTTCCCCAACTGGATGAAGGCTCCGCCCATGTCCTATGCCCCGGAGAACCGCAGCCAGGAGCATGGCTCTTATATCATTGAATCCCTGGAAACCGGCCGGATTTACCGCGGGCATTTTAATGTGGTGAATAACGGCGCGATTTCCAACCTGCCGGACGACTGCATTGTCGAGGTGCCCGGTTATGTAGATGCAAACGGGATCAATATCCCGCGGGTAGGGGATCTGCCCCTGGGGCCTGCCGCCTGCTGCCTGTCCAACATTGCAGTTCAGCGTATGGCTGTGGAAGCGGCTTACCGGGGAGACATTGATCTTCTCAGGCAGGCGATGATGATGGATCCTCTCACCGGCGCAGTCTGCACACCGCCCCAGATCTGGCAGATGGTGGATGAAATGCTGATCGCCGGGGAAAAATGGCTGCCCCAATATGCCGAAGAAATCCAAAAAGCCAAGGTGCGGATGGAGGAAGGGCGCAGAAACGGAACGCTGCTCCCCACCCGGGACGGATACAAAGGCGCTGCCCTCCTGCACACAAAGACGGTGGAGGAAATGCAGGCCGACCGTGCCGCTGCCACCAGGAATGCCGCCGAGGCAGACAAGGCAAAGAAGTAATAAGCTTTTGCGGGAGATAAAAGCCCGTCGACGCGGTGACAAAGCCGGTGCATCCCCGCAGCGCACCGGCTTTGTCCATTCCATAAAGAGGCTGCCTGCTCACAGCGGCAGATCATGCTCCATCAGACGCACGATGTCGTGCCGCCGCCGTTGTTCCGGATGTATTTTGCTCTTCTTGTTTTTGGAGTATTCCCTTCCGGTCATGCGCATGTGTCTGTGGAGAGTCCGGCAGATGGAAATGTCGTGGAGATCCATATTGCCGAGAACGAATCTGAGACTCTGCAAGTATCTCTGAAAGACGGAAGACTGATTGCGGAAGGACACTTTTCCGATATGAGGTAAGTGTAGTTGAAAGCTGTGATCCGGTACGTTTTCCTGAGTAATCTCATCTGGCCGCAGAAATGCCCCCGCCGGTTTCGTTCCGGCGGGGGCATTTCCGTGTTATTTTCAGGAGGGCTTGTATGAAGCGAAGCGTTCAGCGGGAGCTCAGGCGATCCAGGCGCCGGTTTCGTCTACCCTGTAGCCGTCAATGACGGTGCTGACCGCCATGGAGCCGTCTTCAGTCAGGTAGTACCAAATGTCTTTCCACAGCACCCACTGGCTGGCAGCCATTTTGCCGCTGCCGGTCAGGAAGTACCACTGGCCGTTCCACAGCACCCAGCTGTTGGCAGCCATGGCGCCGCTGCCGGTCAGATAATACCAGCCGCCGTTCCACTTGACCCAGCCGGTGG
>JAQXNQ010000427.1 GCA_029098085.1 Oscillospiraceae bacterium | reverse complement strand
CAACCCCGTATTTCTACCCACGCTCCCCATGTGGGGAGCGACTCTGTCAAAAGTTGATCTACTTATATTAGCCTGCGATTTCTACCCACGCTCCCCATGTGGGGAGCGACAACGCAGACTGGCTCTAATGGTGCCAACTATATATTTCTACCCACGCTCCCCATGTGGGGAGCGACAGCAAAAGTGCACAAATCCCGGAGGCACCTTTGCGCCAAGTTGAAAAAATGCAGAAAAATGCCTTGATAAACCGTCCTTTTCACCGAAAAGTACGGCCAGTCCCTTCTGCATGCAGCAGCTAAGGGACTGCTACCTGGTGCGAAGCCTCCGGGAAGATCCTGAGAGATCCGGCTTCGCACCTGCGCAGACTGCAGCGACGCGGACGGTGCTGCTACACCAGCAGCACACCATCCTGTTCAAACTCGGGATGCAGCCCAACATGCTCCACCTTACTCTGATAATGATCCCCCAGCCGATAAAAGCGCAGGCTGTCGATTTCGGGATCGATCAGAGAGATCAGCTTGTCTTTCAGTATAGCATACTGCGCCGCATTCAGCAAGCATTCAAACACTGAGTTCTGCACCCGCTGACCGTGATTGACGCAGGCTTTGGCCACTTTGCGCAGTCTCTTTCTGCCGGTGGCCGTTTCCGTATTGACATCATAAGTAATCAAAACCAGCATACTGCACCTCCTCTGAATAAGATTCTTCCTGGCCGTCCGTACTCTGAAGGAAATTTCTGCCGGACACTTTATTTCCAGAAAAATGGCGGATACACTTCCAGATCGCCCCGCAGCGTCCGAGCCAGCAGCAGTGCCTGCACATAAGGCACCAGTCCCCAAGGCAGCTTCTCGTTCAGAAACGGATGGGTGATCGTCTCCTGCTTCTTGTGCTGCCATGCACTTAGAAAGGTTCGGCGGCCCTCATCGGTCAGCAGCACGGCACCGCTCTCCTGCCGTACCAGGTGTTTGGCTGTCAGAATTTTTCCATTGACGCTGGAAAGTACAAAACGGTCCGCATAGACCGTGCGCAGCTCCTCCATCAGATCCAGTGCCAGACTGCGGCGGCCGGGGCGCGGACGATGCATAAAGCCCACATAGGGATCCAGACCGGCAGCCGTCAGGGCAGCGGCACAATCATTGGCCAGCAGGGTGTAGGCAAAGGACAGCAGCGCATTGATATTATCCAGCGGAGGGCGGCGGCTGCGGGCCACAAAGGTAAAGTCCGACTTCTGCTGCAGAATCAGGTGATCAAAGCAGTCGAAATACTGTCGGGCGGTTTCTCCTTCAAGCCCCAGCAGCCGACCGGGATCCTCGCAAGCCGCAATCAGCGGCAGCGCATCGGCCAGCTGAGCGCTGACAGCCTTGAGCTGCTCCACCGGCACCCGCTGCGGGTGATCCCGGGTGGCTCGCTCCAGTACCCAGCGGCTGTTGTAAACCTTGCCCAGCACAAAGCAGCGCCCATACCGGCAGCTCACAGCAGGATCATCCGCCACGCGGTACTGCTGCTGCCGCAGCAGTACATTGCCCCGCTCCTGACCCGTGGTGCGGGCCAGAAATCGGCCGCGGGGCGAGAAAAAGCAGAAATCAATGCCCCGGTCGGCGCAGGCGCCCAGCAAAGCCGGACTGGCACCGGCATAGGAAAAGCAGCAGATGCTTTCCAGAGTATGCAGAGCAAAGCGGGCCTCTTGGGCATCCGGGCGGCGCACCACCGCATTTTCACCGTCCAGGGTCAGATAGGCATCCTCGGAAAGCACAAACAACGTATTGAGCAGCTGCCTCATAGCTCCGCCTCCTCCTCGATATGAGCCCGCAGATAGGCCATCGGATCCGCCCGGCGGCACAGAACCGGCAGGCAGAGTTCCTTCAGCGAACAGGCGCTGCAGTGCTTGCCGGGCTTGACCTTCGGCGTGTGGCCCCGGGCAAAGTACTGGTTCATTTCAGCGGCCATGCGCTGGGTTTCTGCGCGCAGCTCCGGGGTCAGGGGCACGATCTCCCGGCGATGGGTCTCCACATAAAACAACGCGCCCATTTTGATCTCACAGACCAGCATCTCCTCCAGCGCCATGACCTGGGCGCAGAGCTGCAGTCGGTCTGCGTCGCTTTCCTTTTCGTGACCGTGCTTATACTCCACCGGCATGGGCAGCCAGGTTCCCTCCCGACCCTGCAGGGGCACCCCCTCCGGATCGGTACGGAACTCCACCACATCGCAGATGCCGCTGAGCCGCAGCCGGCTGCTGACGACCCGCATGCCGCGCACCGTCAGCAGTCCGCCCCGCTTTTCGGTCAGGGTATCGTCGTGGCAGCGCTTGTGCTCCAGCTCTCCTTCAGCGGTGCGGAGGTTGTCCGCCCACTGCTGTTCCAGATGGATCAGCGCCCATTGACGCCTGCAGAAACAGAAATGCTGCAGACCGGAGATGTCCAGAAAATCATCGGCCCCGGCCATCAGCTCCGCCTTTCGCAGCTGACTCCTTCAGGCAGGGCTTCGTCCACCGTCACCGTATAGTCCCTATAGCTGCGGGGCACTGCAACGCCTTCCCGGCGCTGCACATGGACAGCATCGAACAGCTTATAGGCTGGTGCATTGCCGAATTCGGAATCATGGCGGAAGATGATCAGCTCCCGCACGGCCATCTTGCCCCGTGCGGCGCTGTGATCGTTCTCAAACATATTGAGAATGGCTTTCCAGAGCAGCTCCAGATCCTCTTCGGAGAAGCCGGTGGTTTTGCGGGCCAGGTTGGCGGAGACAAAGCCTTCGGCGCGGTACAGGCCGTAGGGCACAATGTATTTGCGGCCCATTTCGGTGCCCTTGCCCTCTGCGTCGGCCTCGGTGGTGATGGCCACCCGGGTGATGGTGACCTCCTGGGGCATGATGGGATCCACCGACCGGGCAAAGCTCAGCTGCACCGGCCCCCGCACCTGTCCGCAGTTGAGGGCGCCCTTGACGAAGGTGGTCATGACGGCACCGAAGGTGCGGATGTCGTAGAAATTACCGCACATGAAGTCGCGGATCTTGCCGTCCAGGCTGGGATCGGCTTTTTTGGCGGTTTTCAGGTCTTCGGTAACGCCGAGATAGGCCAGGGCTTCGGCATCACTGCGGTTCAGGGGCACCTTTTCCTTGATGTAGATGCGGTATCCCTCCACACCCTCCATGACGGCCTCCACATAGTTGCGGATCTTGCGCTTGAGGCAGACATCGGTCACGATGCCGTAGCCGGTCTCGGGATCCACCCGGGGCAGATTGCCCGCGTCGGGGTCGCCGTTGGGGTTGCCGTTTTCCACATCAAACAGGACAACGAAATCATAACGGTTTTTGATAGGCTCAGACATGGATTAACCCTCCTTCTTGCTGGTGAAACGCTTCTGGGTCTGATGATAGTAGCCGAGCTCGAAAGCCCCCTGCTCCGGCATGGTCATACGGACGGGATAGGTCTCATCCAGCCGGCTCATCAGGTCGGTGATCTGCTTGTCATAAAAGGTGCGCTGCCCGGCGCTCAGCTTCTGCAGATGATTCTGCGCCAGCTTGACCAGCGTGGGAAATACCGTAACCGGGGTAGCGCAGGCGGCGTTAAAAAAGCGATCCTTGATGGTGGTGGTGATACGGGGATTGGCGGCCTGCTGCAGGGCCTCCAGCACCGAAAACAGACGGCCCAGCACATAGGGTGGATAATTGCTTTGCTCGTTGAGCTGCACGGTTAAAACCTCCTTGTCAGGCATCAGATTGGGTTTGCGCAGATAATAGGCTTTGATGATGGCGGCGCGGCTGCGGGTCACAGACCGCTCGGCACGGATGCGGAGCACAACCCCGTTCAGCAGGGTGTCGGGGTACGGAGTTCCGTACAAAACAGCCTGCAGCAGTTCTCCGGCCAGCCGGGGTGCCGCGCTGGAATTGCGGATGTTCTGGTTGACGGTCGCCTGAGCCAGCCGCCAGACAGAGGGAGTGAAATCCCCCGGCGTATAGGAATCCACGATGTTCAGATCCCGGTAATGCCTGTCCACATTCCGGGCGAAGGCTGCAAAGGAATCCTGCCAGAAAAAGCGGACCGACAGCCGGGCTGCGTTAGGCGACAGCCCAAGTACATAGAAATGGGTATCAGGCTGCAGAATCATGTCCTTCCACTCTGCCGGACGGCCCTGAGCCAGCTTTTCCATAGCGCCGCGCAGGTCGCTTTCGGTCCAGGCACCCTCATCATACAGCATATCCATGCCGGCGTCCTGGTAGGCCGGATCGCCGCCCTGGGCCCAGCAGACGATGGTGGTGTCGCCGACATGCTGCACATGCTCCCGATCCGCCAGCAGATCGTTGAGGGCCTGGGTATAAGCGAAGGCGGCATACTCGCCCACCGGGGCGTTGGCGCCCTGCTCATGGCCGTAGGAGCAGAAGGACTCCGCATTGAAGGATACCAGCGACGCACCGGACGACTGAGCATCCTTAACGCCCTTGATGCTGGGGTGCAGCCGGGCCAGAGGCGCCTGCCGGCCGGTGACCAGACAGCGGATCAGCACCCCGTCGCCGGGGGTCTCCCGGTACCGCTGCCAGGCGTCCTGAATTTCTCTGTCATCCTGAGCAAGCCCTCCGCCCGGACAAAGAAACACCAGATTGCCGCCCTTCAGGATCTCATCCAGAGAGGAGGCCAAAACCGGATGGTTGGCCTGTCCCGGCTGCCAGCTCTCAAAAAAGCCGCGCACGGCCGCAGCCGCTTCGCCGGGGACATCCTTCAAAATGGTCAGATGCAGCGTTTTCGCAGCCTCAAAGCACTGGGCGGTGCGCTCCGGCTTGCCCTTGGCGTCCAGTCCCAGCAGATAGGTGCTGTTGTCGCAGAGGAAATTGGCCGCCACGCCCACCGTGCGTTTGACCTGCTCGGGAACCGGCAGCTCCTGCGGAGCCAGTACGGTCTTTTTGCCCCGCGTCTGCTCCGTCTGCATCGAGTGGACGTTCAGCAGCTGACCGTCCTCCGCCAGCTCCAGCGCCCAGCTGACCTTAGCCTTTGTCCAGCCGGAGCGTTCGATCTCTCCACGCTCCAGCAGGTCCTCGTAATACTGGGTCAAAGCCTGCAGGATCATCGGTACACCTCACAATCGGTCAGATCCAGCACTCCGTTTTCCAGTCTGGCCCGGAAATAGGTGGGCTGGATATTCTGCGGATCCGAATAGTCGAAATCGTACAGCATAAATCCCAGATCCCGGCTCTCGCCGATGGTGGGCACCGGCCCGCCGCTCCAGGGACGGAAGCTGACGGGAAACTCCCGGCATCCGAAATAGGGCGTGCTGTAAGCCTGTCCCTTCGCCATGCGGCGGGTGACGATGTCCTGAAACTTGCCGGGATTGTCGCCGGGTGCGGCCCGGTTGGTCATCTCAAACTCCGCCTCGATCACATAGTGGACGTCCCGCAGCACCATGGCGGCGCGCTGCACGATCTGCTGGGAGGAAACCAGACAGGGCTCCCCGCCGCTCCGCGCGGCGCTGAGCAGATCGGAGGCGAGAATCTTCCCTTTGACCTCGTTGCGCCGGATGTTCACGAAGCGGATGGGATTCATCACATAGATGCGCCGGATCCGCCACCTCAAGCCGGGGTGGTAGTAGATGGATTCCACAATGCCCCGGGCTGCCGATGGGGTCGGCACATCATAGGACACCCGCTCCACCTTCAGCTCGCCCCGGGCAAAGAGGGCGTAATCGCCCCATACTTCCAGCTGAATCACAGACGATCAACTCCTTTCAGGATTCAGTTCATTGTAAAGCTTCTGAATTTCATCGCACCGCTCTTCTCCATAAAGCTGCCGTGGGCAGAAACAGTTATTTGCACAGCGGTGCAGGCAAGCGGCGGGCGCGTTCCGCCGCTTTTGCTTTCCTTATATCATGATCGCCGCGCCGGTTTCCACATCCATGGTCAGGCCGGTGTGCTCATCGTAGCAGCGCAGGTCGGTCAGAATCCAGACCTCCTCATCCAGCTGCTGCACCGCTCCGGCGGCCTGAAGCCGTTTCAGATGATCGGGATAAACCGGCACGCCATACCGGCCCAGCTGCCGGAACAGGGAGCGGCTTCGCCCGCCCTCCCGCAGCCGTGCGATCAGGGCCTCCCCCTCCTCCCGGGGCAGGTAAACGGTCACAGCAGGCGATTCGATCAGCCGGAAGCGCTCCGCCGCCATCGCAAAGGGAAAGACGCGGCCCTCCATGTCGTGCTCGAATCCGTCCAGAATGCCTTTCTCATCCAGCGCTTTGCTGCCCCTCAGCTTGCGGAGAAAGCGGAAATAGGCCTCAATGGCCTCTGGAGAGGCCGGATCCTCAAAATGCTGTAAAACGCTTTCCGTGGCAGACACATTGGTTTGGATCATTTCCGGAATCCGCTGTCCCTTCAGCCGGAAGATGTACACTGGGCTTTGCTCCAGAGGACGCTTCCCTTCCCGGTTACAGCGGCCCGCGGCCTGCAGAATCGAGTCCAGCCCCGCCATTTCCCGATACACCGCGGGAAAGTCCACATCCACGCCGGCTTCAATCAGAGAAGTGGACACCACCCGGCAGGGCAGCCCGTCACGGAGCCGCTGCCGGATCTCCGCCAGCAGCCGGGCACGGTGAGCAGGACAGAGCAGGGTGGTCAGGCAATAGCTGCCCTCCCGGGGCAGGGTTTTGTACAGCTCCTGAGCCGTTTTGCGCCGGTTGACCACGCAGAGCACCCGCCGCGTGTCCGCCAGAGCCGAGCCGATTTCCTCCTCTCCCCTTTCTCCCAGATTCTGCAGCGTCGTGCGGCGGAAGGCCAGAACCTGCTGAGAGAGATCGGGACAGATTTCCTGTATCGAAAGGCCGGGGGCAAGATCGTCAAACAGATCCTGCAGGGCGGGCTGGGTCGCGGTACACAGGACAGCAGCGGCGCGGTAATGCTGCACCAGCTGGGCAATGGCCGCCGTGCAGGGACGCAGATAAGGCAGCGGCAGGTTCTGGGCTTCGTCAAAGATGATGACGCTGTTTGCAAGGCTGTGCAGCTTGCGGCAGCGGGAGGAGCGGTTGGCAAACAGGGATTCAAAAAACTGCACCGCAGTGGTCACCACCACCGGCATATCCCAGTTTTCCGTCGCCAGCGCCTTGCGGTACGCCTCCGGGTCAGCCGACTCATCAACCTGGTATTCGACGCTGGAATGATGCTCCAGCACGTTTTCGGCCCCGAGAAAATCGGAGAAGACCGATGCGTTCTGCTCGATGATGGAGGTGTAGGGGATCACATAGATGACCCGGTCCATCCCCCGCGCGGCAGCCATGGACAGCGCAAAAGCCAGAGAAGAAACGGTCTTTCCGCCGCCGGTGGGCACCGTCAGGCTGTACAGCCCCCGCTGGGCGGCCGCTCCCTTGTCCAGACAGGCCTGCAGAATGGCGCAGCGCCGTGCGTTCAGCTCGTTTTTCGGCGGGAACCAATCTGCGATCCTTGCCTTCAGCCGCCGCAGCAGCTCTTCCATGCCGGCGCCGCCTCCCCGGGGAGGCGGTGTTTCGCACATAAAAGCCTCGGTATCCAGAAAGTCGGCGTCCACCAGACAGGAGAAGAGCATCCGGGTATAGAAGGCCTGACCAAGCCTCTTCTGTCTCATCTGCTCCGGAACCGGAGGATCCGGCGGCAGGTCGATTTCATCCTGCCATGCGCCGCAGGGGTCAATCTCCTTTTTCATGCGGCCCTGCAGGGTAGGCACGGCGGCGGTGTCGCTCTTGCCGCCCCCATCCGGAAGGCCGCTGTGATGCCCGGCGATGGCATAGGCAGCGGGCGCCTGTCTGCGGCGGCTCATCTCCTGAGCCCCGGCAGTGGAGTGATCCACCGGCTTTTTGCCGCCCCGGATTCTGCGCTGAAAGGCATCGCTGTACTTGCCGATGTCGTGCAGCAGACCTGCAAAATACGCCTGCTCCCCGCAGCCGAAGGCCGCTCCAAAGGCAGCCGCCCGCTGTGCAGCGCCGGTCAGATGCTCCCGGACGGTCTGGATACGCTGCCCATCTTCGCTGATGTGGGCCAGATATTGCATAGGATCCATTTTTGTTCCCCCTGTCATCGAAGTTTCTGTCTATATTCTAGCACAAATTGTGTATAATTAAAAGAATTTGAAACAAAAAATCTGAAACAAGTTTTATGTAATCCACTGCTTTTTACCCGACATGCAGAAGGCTTCAGAAAAAAAATCCCATTTTTCCAAAAAAATTTGGAAAAGGGCTTGCTTTTTGCTTTGAACTTTGCTATAATAATTAGGCGTCGTGAGAACGACGGAAAAAGTGTGCGTCCGTAGCTCAGTTGGATAGAGCGTTCGGCTCCGACCCGGAAGGCCGCAGGTTCGAATCCTGTCGGGCGCACCAATACAGCGCCGAACCCAGTTCAGGCTGGGTTCGGCGTTTTTGTTTTCTCTTCAGCGCACAGGCATTCCGCAGCAAAGGCCCCCTGACCGGCTGCATTCAGCAAACCAACGGTTGACAGAGCGGGCAGAATGTTGCATAATAAAGATAATCGCCGAAACATGCGGCTTTCCGCATGGATTCCGCCCTGTCCGGCGGCAGGGACGGAATCAGGCATCAAATTTCGCCGCCTGATGGAGGCCGCTCATGCGAAACCGTCGCAACAAACCCAAGGGCATTCTCTTTTCCCTTCTGGAAATCTACTGGCCGCTGCTGCTGTTCGGCGGTGTGCAGGTCTGCTATACCCTGGTCAAGCATCCTGAGCAGCTGCTGCCCATGCTGCTCAGACCCTTCCGTCATCCCGGGCAGCATCTGCTTCTGCTGGGGCTGATGGCGCTGCTGGCAGCGGGAACCCTGACGCTGATTCTGGTGACGGCCTTCTCCCGGCCCGAACCGGACGGGGAGCCTGCTTCCATCCCGGAAGACAGTGAGGAGCGCTTCCCCGGCCTGAATTACCGGCTGCGTCCAACCAGACGGGGGATGCCCCAGCTGGTGCAGAAGGTGATTGTCCCCCATACCCTGCCCGCTTCCGCCAGCTACAGCGAGCCCCGGCGGCTCCGGCTGCTGCTGGGCGAGGAGCAGAAGCTGAGCGTTCCCCTGATTCCCGGAGAGCATACCGTTCAGGCTGAGGGCTGCACCATCCGGCTGACCATCACCCGGGAGGGCGGAACCGAGGATATTACCAGAGAACTGCCCCTTCCCCATTAATTTTCTTTTTTTCCATAAATTTCCTGCAACATTTCGACGGTTTGACGACACTTACTATACAGAGGAGAAAATTTTCTCCGTCCGGCAGGGCAGCTCTCTGCCGCCGGTACATATACTGACACGACGGAAAGGCGGCAGCCGCCCTTCCTGCCGCCGGTTTTCCGGCTCATACCGCCTGTGCGGAAAGCCATTGAGAGGACGTATGACAATGCTCAAAAGAAAAATTCTGCAGACTGCCCTGGCAGCTCTGCTGACCGCCGCCGTGGGGATCAGCGCCGTTCCGGTCTGCGCTTCGGGAGACACCCTGCCGGAAGGTGCTTCGGCGGAGGAGACTTTGTCCCTTCTTTGTGAAACCAACACCCTGCCTGCCGATCCGGAGGTGGCGTCAGCCTGCGTCAATCCCGCCAGAAGCGACGAAACCCGGGCCATCTGGATTGCATTTCTGGATCTGCAGAAAATCCTGTCCGGTAAAAGCGAGGACGAATTCACCGCCTCGGTGCGGGAGATGTTCAAAACCTGCCAGAGCAGCGGCCTGAATACCGTCATTGTGCAGGTGCGGCCCTATGGAGACAGCTTTTATCCGTCGGACTATTTCCCCTGGTCCGATTACGCCACCGGCAAAATCGGCGTCGGACTGTCCTACGACCCGCTGGAAATCATGGTGGAGGAGGCCCACCGGCTGAACCTGTCCATTGAGGCCTGGGTCAACCCCCTGCGGGCCATGAATGAAAGCCAGATCGCCGATGTTTCCTCCGAATATCCGATCCGTCAGTGGTATGATTCCGCAGAGAAAAAGGCGCAGAACCTCTTTATCGTCGGCGGGCGGATCTATCTGAACCCCGCCTCCGAGGAGGTGCGGGATCTGATCGCCGCCGGCGTCACTGAGATTGTCCGGGGCTATGATGTGGACGGCATTCACATCGACGACTACTTCTACCCCTCCGGGCTGGCGTTTTCCTATGATGCCGCCCAGTATCAGGCCTATGCCGCCGCCGGAGGAACCCTGAGCCAGGGCAACTGGCGCCGGGAGAATACCTCCGCCATGGTGCGGCAGATGTACACCGCCGTCAAGGCCGCCGATTCGTCGGTGGTGTTCGGCGTCAGCCCCCGGGGCGTCAACAGCCAGACCTACGAGCTGCTGTATGCCGATGTGGAGCAGTGGGTGCAGAATCCGGGGTATCTGGACTATGTGGCCCCGCAGATCTACTACGGCTTTGAGAACAGCACAGCGCCCTACAGCACTGTGCTGCAGCAGTGGAGCGAGATGGTCACCCAGCCCGGCGTCCGGCTGCTGATCGGTCTCTCCCCCTACAAGAGCGGCAATACCGACAAGTACGCCGGTGCCGGTCAGAACGAATGGATTGAAAACAGCGACGTCATCGCCCGGCAGATCAACGAGTCCCGGGCCATCGACAACTGCGGCGGCATTATCCTGTTCCGGTACGAGCAGGTCTTCGCCTCCCCCACCGCTTCCATGGAAAAGGAAAAGAAAAATTTCATCGCCCTTCTGAAGTAAGATCCACCCCGGGGGCACCCGGCGGCCCCAGCGGCTGTCCGGGCGCTCCCTTTCAACACGGCAATACTGGAGGACCCTGCATTGAAACTGAAAAGAAAGATGTTGAAAGCCGCAAAATTCCGCCGCGCCCTGGCGCTGATCGCCGCACTGGCTTTGCTGCTCTGCTCCACCACCGTTCTGGCAGCGGACGACAGCTTTACCCGCATTCTGAAAAACGTGGAACCCAAGGGACAGACCCAGGTGCTGGCCGGTGAGACGGTCACCCTGCGGGCGCTGGCCCAGAAGGAGGCCACCGTGGTGGCGTCGGTAAACGGACTCGCCATTCCCCTGTCCCGGGCCAGCCGGGAAGACAGCACCTATTACTGGTTTGAGGGCAGCTACACCGTCTCCTCCTCCCTGACCGCCGGAACCAGCCTCGGGAGCATCCTTTTCACCGCTTCCCTGAACGGCAAAAGCGAAACCCGCACGGTCCCCGGCCTGACGGTGGCCAAACTCAAGGTAAATCCCCCCACCGTCCCGGATGACGGCGGCGAGGTGCTGCCCCAGGCGGGACAGCAGGTGATCGTCACTTCCGACTACGCCGATGTCTACATCCCCGCCGAAAACGACCGGGATGAGGAATACAGCGCCCCCTACTATTATCAGCTGCCCAAGGGCACCATCGACTATGTGAGCAGCGAAACCTCCGGCTCGGTCAACTGCCTGCTGGCCTCGGGACGGAAGGTCAAGTACAGCGACATCAGGACCTATGCCACCTCCGGCAGTCTGGGCGACAACAGCGTCACCAGGCTCTCCGTTTCGGCGGACAAGACCTACACCACCCTGAAAATCAGCGAAAGCTGGAGCGTGCCCTTCAATATCGAAGCCCAGCCCTTCACTTACAAGGACAACACCAACACGGTCAGCTCCTTTGACCCCACCAGGGTGGTCATCACCTTCGATTACACCACCTCCATCAAAACCGGTACCGTCACCTTCCCCAGAGACAGCTGCTTCACCGAAGCCAAAACCTATACGAGAGTCAAAAACGGCATCGCCCAGGGCGTGCTGGAGCTGACCCTCCGGGAGCCGGGCAAATACTACGGCTGCTATGCGGAGTACACCTCCATGGGACAGCTGCAGCTGCGGTTCCTGAACCCGGTGGACGGCCTGGAGGGCGCCCGGATCGTCATCGACCCCGGCCACGGCAGCTATAAGAACGCCACCACCATCGACGTGGGCGCCGTGGCCAATGGCCTGCAGGAGCACATCCTCAACGCCAAAAAGGCCGAGGCGCTGGCCGAAGAGCTGCGGGCCAGAGGCGCCGAGGTCTATGTGCTGGACACCTGGGAAAGCAGGGATCTTTATTCCCTCTACGCCCGGCTGGACGCGGCCGTGGCCTGGGAGCCCCACCTGTACGTATCGGTCCATCACAACTCCTCTTCTTCCAGCACCATAGCCCGGGGCATTGAGGTCTATTACAACACCCCCTGGTCAGTGAATCTGGCCAAGGAGGTCTGCAACAGCATTTTCGGCGCCTACCAGCAGATGGATTACGGCAGTACGGCTCTCAACCGTGGGCACAAGTTCAGTGAGTTCGCCGTAACCCGCAACAAACAGTTCGCCTCGATCCTCATTGAGTATGGTTTCATC
>JAQXNQ010000426.1 GCA_029098085.1 Oscillospiraceae bacterium | reverse complement strand
AAGATGGGCGTCATCAGCATGTTGATCCCCCGCTTGCCGGCCAGCGCCACCTGCTCCTCCACCAGGGCCCAGTGCTCCTCCGAGAAGGGCTCCACATGGTAGTAGTCGGCCACGCAGTCGGCATGGAACCATTCGGTGCGCTTGAGGGTCTGCTTGGGCAGGATGGCGTTCACCACCGTCACCTGAGCCGTATGACTGACCGTGATCTGCTCGCCGCCCCAGGGCGTCTTCAGGGTCAGCCGCACCGTCACCGGGTACACGCCCGCTTCGGTTTCGGAGGTGGTCTCCACCTCGATCCAGAAGGCATTCCACTGGCGGTTCATCACATGGAAGACGCCGTTTTCAGCGTCACGGAGCAGGTCGGGATACAAGCCGGGCTGATCCGACAGGAAATCCTCGTCCGGCGTATGGATGGAAGCCATCACCGGCATCAGCTCCACTCTGCGCACCGTGACCAGATCGGCGATGGGAGACTCGATCGTCACCTCCGCGTTAAAGCGGGCCATCCAGAAGGCTGTGTCCGGACGGACCGCCAGCTGGAAGACGGCGATGTCATCCTTCAGAAGGCTCAGCGGGGTTTTCAGCTCCTCTGGCTCCCGGTCGGAAAAGACCTTCTCCAGACCGGAAACCAGCTTTGTATGGAGACGCAGTTCCATGACGGTCATCCTTTCTGAAGGCGGGGACGCCTGAGAGCCCCCGCCTTTTGATGTTCATGCGCTCAGACGCGCTTTGCAATCTCCTCGTTGACCCGATCTCTCAGCTTCAGCAGATAATCGGCGTTTCTGGGATACTCGAAGAAGGTCACTTCGCCTTCGGCCTCGATGAGGCTCATGACGAAGTCCTTATCGGTCAGGCTCTCCAGCAGCTTAAAGGCCCGCAGATCGCACAGGCACTGCCAGAAGATCTCCAGACGGATAGAGGGCCAGGGCTTGCCGTCGTCGCCGGGATAAACCGCGAAGGGGTCGCCCGCCGGGAAACCGCCGTCGCTGTCCGTATTGGCAAAGGGATTGATGTGCTTGAGGGAGTACTGGCTGTTGTAGAAGTTAAAGCCCCACTGCAGGAAGCCCTTGACATCGTACTTGTACAGCTGGGTGGCCAGAATCCGGTTGCGGTAAGAGGGCATGGCCATAAAGCGGTTGGCCACCTGATAGGCCTGGGAGACGCAGTAATAGACCCAGAACTCATCGGGACGGTCGCCCTCCAGGAAGGGAGTCACATGATTGCTGGCCACCACCGGCAGCTCGCAGACGCCTTCCTTATAGTAGGAGTAGTCGCTGAGGGCGTCCATGATCGTCCAGCCCTGCAGATAGGGGGCCACCTGCTCCCGGACTTCCTTGTAGAGGGGCAGATGCTCCACCCGGGGCTCATCGGAGATGTGGAAGACGGTCTTGTCCTTCAGGCCCAGGCTCTCCATAAAGCCGGTCAGGGCGGGCAGCATGGCGGCGAGGAATTCCTTATAGCGGGCGCCGTTGGAGGCATCCTCCCAGCCGAAGATGCGCTTGTACTCGCCATCCACCGTGGCCATGATCTTGGGGCAGTGCGCGGCGCCCCACTGGGTGTACAGGTGGGCCATCTCAAAATACTCGATGCCGTGGCGCTGACCCATCTCAATCCAGCGGCGCAGCTTGTCAAAGCCGAAGGAGTAGACGCCCTTCTCCAGAGTCACATCCATCAGCTGGACGGTGGTGCGCTCGCCGCCCACGGCGGTATCCAGAGGCGGAGTGAAGATGGGGGTCAGCAGCATGTTGATGCCGCGCTTGCCGGCCATGGCCACCTGCTCCTCCAGCAGCGCCCAGTGCTCCTCGGACAGGGGCTCCACATGGTAGTAGTCAGCCACGCAGTCGGCGTGGAACCATTCGGTGCGCTTGAGGGTCTGTTTGGGCAGGACGGCGTTGATGACGGTCACCTGCACCGTGTCGCTGACCGTCACCTGCTCATCGGCCCAGGGGTGCTTCATGGTCAGCTTCACCGTCACAGGGAAGGTGCCGGCAGGGGTTTCAGGGGTGGTCTCCACCTCGATCCAGAAGGCGTTCCACTGGCGGTTCATCACATGGAACACACCGTTTTCGGTGGGACGGAGCAGGTCGGGGTACAGGCCGGGCTGATCCGAGATGTAATCCCCGTCGGAGGGGTTGATGGCGGCCAGCCGCACCGGCACCGGATCCACCTTGTGCACCGTGACCAGCCCGGCAATGGGAGACTCTACCGTCACCTCAGCGTCAAAGCGGGCCATCCAGAAGGCGGTATCGGGGCGAACCGCCAGCTGGAAGATGGCGATATCGTCCTTCATCAGGCTCAGCTTGAAGCCGTGAGGCACGGGGGTGGGTTCCTTATCGGAAAAAACCTTTTCCAGACCGGAAACCAGCATCGTTTTCAGTTTCATATCCATGGCAAACACCTTTCCGGGCAACGCCCTTCATAATATAAGTCTGTGGTAAGACTGCCCACCAAAAGAATACCATAAATTCCGATAAAACACAAATCTTTTTTGGCAGAATTCCAACGAAAACTGAAGGGCAGGCAAAAATGTTGGAAGAGGGCAGGTCGACAGAACGTAAAAACACAACAGAAGCAAAACTCCCCGCCCGAAAAAAACGGACGGGGAGCGCGTTTCGGAATCAGTGATATTTGGGCAGCCAGTCGCCGTGGGCTTCGATCAGATCATCGCAGAGGGCACGGATGTCGTCGATGGACAGCTCGGAGGAGGTGTGGGGATCCAGCATGGCGGCCATGTAGATGTACTCCTTCTTCAGGGTCTCGGCAGCCTTGATGGTCAGCAGCTGCACATTGATGTTGGTGCGGTTGACGGCGGCGCACTGCTCGGGCAGATCACCAACAAAGCAGGGATTGAGGCCGTTGCGGTCGATCATCACCGGCACCTCGACGCAGGCGTTCTGGGGCAGGTTGGTGATCAGGCCGGTGTTCAGCACATTGCCGTGCACCCGATAGGGCTCGTCGGTCAGGATGGCCTTGATGATACCGGCGGCGAATTCCCGGGTCTTGACATGCTCGATACGGCAGGACTCATCCAGCAGCCGGTCCCGCATCTCGTTCCACTTGCGGATCTGCTCGACGCAGCGGCGGGGATACTCGTCCAGAGGAATCTTGTACCGCTCGATCAGCTCGGGGTATTTGTCCTTGATGAACCAGGGGGTGTACTCGGCGCTGTGCTCGCTGGATTCGGTCACATAGTAGCCGAACTGCCGCATCAGCTCCAGCCGAACCAGATCCTTCATCTCGGTGTTGTACTGGGGATCAAAGGCGCGGCGCTTGATCTCGGGGTACAGGTCGTTGCCCTGCAGATCCTCCACCTTCAAAAGCCAGGCCTGATGGTTGATGCCGGCGATCTCCCAGCGGTTGTTGTCCTTGTACTCGGTCATGCCCAGGGTGTCCAGCAGATGGGGCACGCAGACCTGCACCGAATGGCAGAGGCCGATGGTTTTGACATTGGTGTACCGCTGCATATAGCCGCTGAGAATGGACATGGGGTTGGTGTAGTTGATGAACAGGGCGTTGGGGCACCAGCGCTCCATATCATCGGCGTAGGCCTTCATGACCGGGATGGTCCGCAGGCCGCGGAAGATGCCGCCGATGCCCAGGGTGTCGGCGATGGTCTGGCGCAGGCCGTACTTTTTGGGCACCTCAAAGTCGGTGACGGTGCAGGGCTCGTACAGGCCCACCTGAATGGCGTTGACCACAAAGTCCGCGCCCCGGAAGGCGGTCTCCCGGTCGAGGGTCTGGGTGATGTGGGCCTTTCCGTTTGCGGTTTTGTTGATGTTGGAGATGATCTGATAGGACTCATCCAGCCGCTTGGGGTCGATGTCGAACAGGCAGACATCGAAGTCGCCCAGCTCGGGGGTCAGGATGCAGTCACCGATGACATTGCGGGCAAAGACGGTGCTGCCCGCGCCAACGAAGGTAATTTTCATGAAACATTCCTCCTGTAATTGAAGCTTTCAGGCAGCCTGACGGACTGCGCTGTTTTTCCGCGGGGAAGCCGCTTCCGGCTTCATCTGCCCCTATCATACCGCACTTTGCCGCAAAAGGCCATTGAGTTATGTTGCCTGTTTTTGCTTTAATGTTGCATCTTCCCGGTTTTCATGGTATAATGGCCCCAAACCCGAAAGGAGGGATCGGTCATGGCGGAAGTCCGTGAAATGCACGTTTTTCTTCATCCCGAGCGGCTCAGCGCCGGCACGGCTCTTTACCTGTCCAACTGCGGCATGGAAAAGTGCGACAGCGGCCACAGCTTCGGCCCGGCAGTGCGGGATCACTACCTGATTCACTGCGTCCTGTCCGGAAAGGGGCGGTTCGAGGCCGGCGGCAGGGTCTGGCAGGTGGGGCCGGGGGAGGCCTTTCTGATCCGGCCGGGAGAGACGACCTTCTACGCCGCCGATCTGGAGCAGCCCTGGCATTACGGCTGGGTGGGCTTTCAGGGCAGCGAAGCCCCCGCCCTGCTGGAGCTGCTGGGTGAGGGCCCCATTCTCCGGCTGCGGGACGCGCAGGGCGCCTGCAGCTGCATCGCCGACATGCTGGATCAGTACGGCGCCGGAGGCAATCCCTTTGCGGTCACCGCCTCCCTCTACCGCTTTTTTGCCCAGTTTGAGCTGCCGCCAGTCAGCCGGCAGGCCGACTCCATCGCCGGGGCCGCCGCGGCCTACATCCGGCAGAACTACTCCTATCCGCTGACGGTGGAGCAGCTGGCCTCCTTCGCCGGTGTCCACCGCAGTCAGCTGTTCCGGGTCTTCAAGAAGGTCTACGGCGTTTCGCCCCAGCAGTATCTGCTGGAATACCGGCTGCAGCAGGCTGCCCGGATGCTGCTGTCCGGGCTGTCGGTTACCGAAGTTACCTACTCGGCCGGATTCGGCGACCTGCCCAACTTTTCCCGGCAGTTCAGCAAACGATTCGGAGTTTCCCCCTCCGTCTACAAAAATCAGGAAAAAGAAAGCGGTGAAGCCCGATGACCCAGTCCATACCCGTTTCCATCGTCCGCGACCTGCAGTCCGCCTTCGGCCTGACCTTCACCGAAGCGGTGCCGGTTTCCGGCGGGTGGCTCAATCAGAAATGGCGGATCAGCACCGACCGCGGCCCCCTGCTGGTCAAGCAGTACAGCCCCAGGCGCTACCGTCCCGACAAGCTGGAGCGCATCGAGGAGGCCCTCCGGCGGCAGCTGCTGGCCCGGGAGCAGGGCGTCCGCTGCCCCTTTCTGCTGCAGCGGGACGGAAGGGTGCTCCGGCGGCCGGATCCGGAGACGGTTTACATGGTCATGGAGTTCTGTGAGGGGCGGATCGAATCCCCTGAAACCCTGTCGCCGGTTCAGATGGAGAGTCTGGGCGAAACCTGCGGGCAGCTGCACCGGGTTCTTTCAGCGCTCCCGGCAGAGCCGGTGCTGCCGACGGCGGGCGGCTACTCCCCCGAACTGCTGGAGCGGTTTTTCTCCGAAAAAAGAGACGGCCCTGCTATGTACAGCAGGGCCATCCAACAGGCCGAAAGCATTTTTGCGGAGCTGGATCAGCGGCTCTTTGATGGGCCCATGGGACTGGCTCACGAGGATATCCAGCCGGGCAATCTTCTCTTTGACGGGCGGGGCGTCACCGCCCTCATCGATTTCGACCGCTGCTGCTTCAGTTTCCCCGCCCATGACATCGGACGGGCGCTCCTTTCCTTCGCGCTGGAGGAAGGAGGAATGAACCGGGAAAAGGCCGATGCTTTCCGGGAGGGGTACAGCCGGTACCGTCCGCTGTCAGAAGAGGATCTGCAAAGCGCTCTGCGGCTCAGCTGGTGCATCGAGCTGCCCTGGTGGTTTACGCCGGACTTTTTCAGGGAATGCAGCGGCGTACCCGCCCGGTTCCTGTGGGAGATGCGGTGGATGACCGAGCACTGGGAGCGGCTGCTATAACACGCCCCGTCAATGGAATCCGCTTACCGGAAATCGAACCATTTGGACTGCTCAGGAAAATCCGCGTCCCCGTACAGCTTGAGGGCCACCTTCTGCACAACGAAATTATAGTCGTCCCAGCTGCCGGAGGAGACCAGATAGAGCAGTCTGCCGTCGGGAGACATCCACTTGGTGGGGAACACCGGCTGGTAGTCGCCGTAGGTACCCCAGTCGTCGTCCCGGTAAAAGAGCTTCCAGGGGCCCCAGGGCTCGGGGGCTTCATACAGGGTCAGCTGGCTGCGGTGGGACTGGGGCCACTTCATCTGATGAATGGGACGGGGGCGCAGCTCCTCGTCGATAAAGCTGTAGTTGCCCATCAGGTACCGCCCGAGACCGGGACAGTAGCTGACATGATTCTCACCGGTCATCTTTCCGTAGGAGAACACCGGCCTGGCCTTTGCCTCATCGGCGTCCCAGGCGGGGGTGTCCGGAGAATCCGAGCAGTAAAACTCCCAGGCCTCCCGGCAGAGAATCTGCTCCTTCGGCACCCGACCCAGCAGCAGCATATCGCCGTTCTCCCAATAGCTGAAGCCGTCCTCGCCGCAGGGAAAAACAGCGTATACATAGTCATCCCGGCTGCCCCGGAAGCCCCGGCCGTACTGGATGAAATGGCAGGAGGCCACCCGGCCGGTGAAGAAATCGGGCGGTGTGGCGTCACAGTCCCAGCTTCTTCCGCCGTCCTTTGAGACAACGATCCAGCCGTGAAGA